>JBFFWJ010000140.1:0-7800 GCA_041570315.1 Longimicrobiales bacterium
ACCAGCGAGACGTTGTGGAAGTTCACCACGTCGAAGCCCCCCTCGTCGTTGATCGCGCCGATGCGGCGTCCGTGGGCCAGGGGGCGGCCGGACTGGTGCGTCAGGACGGACGAGACGCGGCCGAGACGGCTCCGAAGGGGAACGACCGTGAGGCCGGCGGGATCCTCCACCGGGTCCGGCTCCGGGCCGGAGCTCAGGAGCCGGTAGGCGTCCACGTCGTGGATCACCGTGACCTCGTGTCCCCTTCGGACCAGGCCGAGCGCGAGCCGACGGACGCCGATTCCGTCTCCGCCGAAGTTGTGGGGAGGAAAGAAGGTCGTGAGGAAGCAGAAGCGAAGGCCGCTCACGACGACGCCTCCCGGAGGGCGGCCATGCCCTCGGCCGCGGCGTCCGCCCAGCTCAGGCGGGAAGCTCGCTGCCGCGCGATGCCGCCCCGCTCCCGGCGAAGGGCTTCATCGGTGAGGGCCTCCTGCATCGCGCTCCGGGTCGACTCGACGTCACCGGCTCCGACGAACCACCCGCCTCCGCGGAGCAGGTGGGGGAGGGGGCTCTCGACCGTGGCGATCACGGGGCACCCGCACGCGGCCGCTTCCACCGCGGGAAGCCCGAAGCCCTCGCTTTCCGAGATCAGCACCAGCGCGGTGGAGCCGGACAGGAGCGAGCGGAGCTCGTCGTCCGGGAGGTAGCCCGCCCAGTGCACGCGGCCCGAGGCCCCTTCCCGCTCCACCGTCCTGCGGATCTCGCCCACCTCGCCGTGAAAGCCTTCGCTGCCCGTCGACCCGACGAGCACGAGATGCGGAGCCGGAGACCCCTCGGGCACGCTCACTCCGGCGAAGGCACGAACGAGAGCCGGGACGTTCTTGTGCGGATTGAAGCCGCCGACGTACGTCAGCCACGGGGTCCCCTCCGGCACTCCCGCCGCACGGGCGGCCCTGGCCACGGCCGCCGGATCCCCGTCGGGCCGGAAGGCCGCCGCGGGTGCCTCGACGGCCACCCGGATCCTGCCCTCGTCCACGCGCAGCACCCGCGCCAGCTCGCTCTTGGCGTACTCGGACACGGTGAGGACGATCCGCGCCTGCAGAAGCGCCATGTGGACCTTGATTCGCCAGAGGAGGCGATCCCTCCGCGTGGGCAGGGTCTGCTCCGGAAAGCGCTCGGCGATGGCGTCGTGGACGGCGATCACCGCCCGCTGGCCCGGCGGAACCGGGAAGAAGGTGTACACCGACGGGGAGAAGAAGACGTCCGGGCGGATGCTCCACAACGCCCGCGTGAACCGCAGCATGTCGAGGATGGCGCGGTTGCCGCCGGTGACCGCCGCCTCCGTCGGTGCTCGGCGCTGGGGCACCGGAAGCCGGACGACGTTGGGCGCCTCGAGGTCGAAGACCCTTCCGGATCTCGGGTCGAGGAGGAAGACGAACTCGTCCTCCGGCGCTCCGGCGACCATGGCGCCGAGGAGCTCCCTGGCGTAGCGGCCGTAGCCTCTCGCGTTGGCCCAACAGGACGCGTCTACGGCGATCCGCACGGAGCGTCAGCTCTCGGTGGATGCCGGAGACCCGAGGCGCTGCTCTTCATGGTACTCGTAGTCGGTGTTGACCGCCCAGACGTCGTGGTCCGCACCCTCCATGTTCCAGACGGTCATGAGAGCGGTGAGCATCGAGTGATCCTGGTTGTTGTACTTGTGCATCCCGTTGCGTCCGATCGTGTGGAGGTTGGGGATCGGCTCGATGTAGCTCCGGACCCCGTCCACGCAGCCCTGATAGGCGCCGTCGTAGATCGGATACGCCTTCGGCATGCGGATCACCGCGCCATCGACGACTCGAGAGCCGCCGGTGATGTCCAGGACGGCGAGCTCATGCCGGGCCAGGTCGATGAGGTCTTCGTCCGACGACTCCCAGAGCCCGTCCCCCTCGAAGCAGAAGTACTCCATCCCCAGGCAGGTTCGGCCCTCCTCCGGCACCATCGCCCGGCTCCAATTGTTGAAGTTCTGGATGCGGCCGACGGAGACCCCGGGCGTGTGCACGTAGATCCAGTTGTCGGGGAAGAGATCATCGTCGTCCAGAATGAGAGCGACCACAAGGAAATCGCGGTACCGCAGCCCCTCGGCGGCCAGCCTGCTCTCCTCGGGGGGTGACGGGTGAAGCGACCGCATGAGGGTGCGCAGGGGCATGGTCGAGATCACGTGGTCGCACGCGACCTCTTCGATGCGGCTCCCGTTGCGGACGCGGACGGCGGTGACGCGCTGCCCCTCGGTGACGACGCGGTCGACGTAGTGCTCCAGGTGCACCTCGTTTCCCATCGAGCGAATCCGCTCGGCGCAGGTCTCCCACATCTGCCCCGGCCCCAGGCGGGGATACTGGAAGTGCGTGATGAGCGACTTGATCCTGGTCGGCCGGCGCGTCACCGAGGCCGCCGACAGCACTGCTCTGGCGAGTGAGAGGCCCTTGATCCGCTGCGCCGCCCACTCCGCTCGGATCTCGGTGCAGGGGATGCCCCACACCTTCTCCGTGTAGGTCTTGAAGAAGATCTCGTACAGGCGTCGCCCGAATCTGTTGGTGACCCACTGCTCGAAGTTCTCCTCCCTCTCATAGGGCCAGAAGTGCCACTTGAGGTAGGACAGGAGCACGGCGAGCGAGTTGACGATGCCGAGGCCCATCAAGGCATTGACGGGCTTCAGGGGGTAGTGGAAGAAGGTGCCGCGGTAGTGGATCCGCGACAGTCGCGGCACCGAGATGAAATCGTCGCCCAGGATCTCGTGCCAGAGGTCCTCGACGGAGGTGATCTTGGTGAAGAAGCGGTGGCCGCCGATGTCGAAGCGGTACCCGTTGTACTGCGCCGTCTGGGAGATGCCGCCGAGGACCGCCTCCCCCTCGTACACCGTCACGGTGTATCCCTTCTTCGACAGGAGGTAGGCAGCCGTGAGCCCGGCGGGCCCTCCCCCCACCACGACGACGCGGTCGCCGGGCGCGATCGGGGTGACCCTGCGCCGGCCTCCGGCATGAGTGCTCGAGGTGACCTCGGACATCAGCGCACTCTCTCCAAGGCCCTTCCCGGACCCGCGAGGGCTCCGACGACCTCGCCGAGACCCCAGGAAGTCACGAAGAGGAGTTGATAGGGAAGCGACCTGATCAGGTCTCGGCGGACGGCCGGATCCGGCCAGGCATGTCGAAGCAGGCGCACGAGGAGGAGCGGAGGCAGCGCCAGCGCGGCCCAGCCGTATGACCACGCGCCGACCTTGGTCGCGCCCCGCACGCGCATCGCGGCGTAGGCACGCGAGTAGAGGAAGCGCTGGCCCGCATACTCCAGCGCGTTCGCGTAGTGCATCTTGTGAGCCGCGGAGATCTCGGCGTCGCAGAAGAGCGCGACTCCTCCCTCGACGATCGCCCCGTGAAGCCGCCCCTCCCATCGATCCTCTTCGACCACGCTCCAGAACCGCTCCAGAATCCCGCGGTCGTAGGCGACGTTGTTGCCCGTGACCCCACTCGTGGGGCCGGTTTTCGGCGGGCTCAACATGTGCTGGTACTCGCAGAGGAACGCGGCCCGGTCCACGAGGCGTTCGGTGGCGGCGTTGAAGACCCACCCTCCCACCACGGGATGACCCTGGCGGACGGCTTCGATCATCCGCGTGGCCCAGTCCGGCGGAACGATGACGTGGTCCTCGATGACGGCGACGACGGGCGCTCGGGCGCTCTCGAACGCCAGGCGTCGCATCGTCGGGATCGAAGTGGACGGGTCGACGGGCAGGAGGCGCGCCCCGGGAAAGCGCTCCCGCACCGCGGCGCGCACCTCTTCCCCCGTCCGCTCAGGCACCAGGATCTCCAACCGGACGGGTCCCTCCTGGCCCGCGAGGGCGTCGAGCGCGTGCAACAGCGTGTCGCGTCCGTTCACCGCCGGCACGACCACGGAAAGATCCACCTGCGGTGGAGCTTCGCCCACGCTGCCAGGACGCGCTCGATCCATGCTAGCCTCGGCCCCCCGTCAGGTATCCTACCGCCTCGCCAAGGGACCAGGCCGCGAGGAATGCCGAGGTGAACGGGAGAGCCGCGGCGAAGGCCCGGGGGTTCGACGAGGCCGCGGCCCGACCGACTCGGAGCAGGAGGATCCACGGCAAGACCGGTGCCGTAAGGCAGCGCAGGAGGCGCCGCGTCTCGGGGTGCTCCTGCAGGCGGGCGCGGGCGTAGTCCCGCCCGTGCTCGTATCGGTCGACGCAGAAGGCACCGAAGGAATACTCGGCGTTCTGACGGACCTCCGCGGCCGGCACGAACTTCGATCCCACGCCCTCGCCGGCCAGGCGCCCGTGAATCCGATCCTCCCAATGACCCGCGACCGCCCAGGCGGCGACGCGTCGGGAGACCGCGGGACCGTAGCACACGTTGGCCCCGGTCATGAGCGTGTGGCCCTGGTCCGGGGGGCGGGCCGCGCTGAAGAAGCCGTACTCGGAGAAGAAGGCACCCCAGTTCACTCCGCCCGGCCGGGCGTTCCCCATTCCTCCGCCGACCACCTGCGTCGCATCGTCGACCTCGGACGCGAGAGCTTCGATCCAGCCGGGGGAGACGAGGCAGTGGTCTTCCGTGACGAGGACGCAGGGCGCCCGAGCCGCGGTCATGCCCGCACCCCTCAGCCGTGGCACGTCGGCGGGCTCGGGGACGGGCACGAGGACGGCCCAGGGCCGTCCGGAGAGGACACCCGAGACGTCGGCGCCGGACCCGGAGCGGGCCACGTACACGCTCACCGGATCCGGGTAGCGGGCTCGGGCCGTCTCGATGGAGGCGAGGCAGGCCTCGAGCAGGTGCGGGGCGCGAAAGGAGGCGACCACGACGGCGACCTCCCTTGCTGCCCTCCCGGCGCTCATCTCCACGCAGCTCCCCCCAGGCCGAGGGCGCCCGCGGCCTCGCCGGCGGCCCACGCCCAGCCCAGCGCCAGGAAGGACGGCGCGGACGCGGCCAGCGTCCGTGCGAGCCCGAAGCGGCGCGCGGCCCGCATGGCCCGCGCCATCAGCACGAGCGGGACCAGGGGGGCGGGCAGCAAGACCCTGAGCAGCCCCTGGCCGCCCTCTCGGACCCGCCACGCTCCGTAGTGATACCCGTGGCGGTAGCGGTGGCGAAAGATGGTCGAGAACGGGAAGGAGCGACCGAAGCCCGCCGTGGCGGCCGGGACGGCGACCAGGCGGCCGCCCCTCGCGGCCACGGCCTCGTGGTACTCGACCTCCCAGAAGCCGCCCTCGCGGGCCGCGACGAAAGAGCGGATGTCGTCTCCTCGATACGCAGCGTTGTCGCCGGGAAGATCCCCGACTTCCCGAGCGCCACCCCTCGTCAGATCGAGAAAGCCGCTGTAACGGAGGAAGAAGACCGCACGATCGAGTGCGCGGGCCGAGGCGGTGGGGAGCAGCCCCGCCCCGACGCCGTCGGCGCCGGTCTTCAATTGCGCCAGGAGCGCAGCGGCCCAGCCAGGTGGCAGGACGCAGTGACCCGTCGAGAGGGCTACCCAGCGTCCGGTGCTGAGGGCGATGCCCTCGGCCCACAGCGTCGGCGTGAGGGTTCCCGGAGGGTAGCGCACGACTCGGGTCGCCTCCACGGCCTCTTCGGCGATGCGGGCCGAGTCGTCCGTGGACGCGTCGACGACGATCACTTCATGAGGGACGCCGCCGCATGCCTCGCGCAGCGCTTCGAGCGCGCGCGCCAGGTTCGAGCCGGACTCGATGGAAGCGATCACGATGGAGAGCTCCGGTCCGGGGCCGGCCTCGGCGGCTACGGGCTCGTATGCGAAGTCCGCTATCGGGGTCCTCCGGTTCTCCGGGGGCCTGTGCGCTCGGGGCCGGGTCCCGATCGACTTGCGTGCTGAGGGCGCCGGTCGATACCCTCGGCCCGATCCGCCCCACGAATCGATCCCCAGCCGGGGCAGGGGCACCCACGGCCACCATGCATGATATAGAACCGGCACCGCAGATTCCTAGCGCCCTCGTCGTGGGTGGCGGATTGATGGGGCGGTGGCACGCCGACAGCCTGCGCAGGATCCGAGTGCCGATCGCGGCCGTGGTCGACCCCGACATCCGTGCCGCCGAGAGGCTCGCCGGACGGGTTGGCAGGCCTTGCGCCGCCCATGCGTCGCTCACCGAGGCGCTCAGGCTCGAGAGGGCCGGCGCGGTGCACGTCTGCACTCCGGCGCCGACGCACCCCGGCCTGATCAGGGAGGCGCTGGAGGCCGGGCTGCACGTGCTGGCCGAGAAGCCGCTCGCCGCGGACCTCCCTACGACCCGGGAGCTCCTGCGGGTGGCTCGTGACGCGGGTAGGCTGCTGTGCCCGGTGCACCAGTTCTTGTTTCAGGCCGGCGTTCTGGAAGGGGTCGCGGAGCTGACCCCCCCCGAGGCGATCCTCCATGTCGACATGGAGGCGGTCTCGGCGGGTGCGGCGGGGAGCGGTCCGGCCAGGGCGGAGGAGGTGATGAGGGACATCCTGCCACATCCGCTCTCCCTGTTTCGGCGTCTGATGGGCAGCGCCTTCGCCGGGGTGAGCTGGCAGGTCGCGTCCACCGGGCCGGGGGAGCTGCGTGCCTTCGGCACGTGCGGGGCTGCCTCGCTCGGGATGCTGATCTCCATGTCCGGTCGGCCGACGCGGAACACGCTGCGGATCGTTTCCACGGGTGGCACCTTCCACGTCGACCTCTTCCACGGGTTCGTGACGCGCGAGGGACCGGCCGTGAGCAGAGGTCGGAAGATCTCGAGGCCCTTCGGTGTCGCCGGCGCGACGGCCCTGGCGGCGGGAGTGAACCTCGTGAAGCGCGGCGCACGGAGGGAGGTGGCGTACCCGGGGCTGAGGGAGCTCTGCCGCCGCTTCCATCGGGCGGTCGCGGGAAGAGAGCCGCCGCCGATCGACGACGAGGAGACGCTCGACGTCGCCGCCGCCCGGGACGGCATCCTCGCGGTACGGGAGGCGGTCAGCGCCGCCGGGCCCTGAAGCGTCGAAAGCCGGCCAGCTGGACGGTGGCCACGATGGCCGCGGCCACGAGAGGGATCGCGATGACGGAGGGTCGGCCCTCCAGCAACGGATACATCAGCGCATGGGCGACGAGCGCGGCGTATCCCGGGTAGGCCAGCCTTTGAATCCCCTTCCAGCGCCGCGCGCCCAGGCGCCGGAGGGAGGCGTCGTTGGACAGGGCCAGCAGGATCACGAGCACCACGGTGAGGAGCAGTCCGGCGTGGTTGGCGATGCCGAAGGCGTCGAGCCGAAGGGGGATCGGGTCGCGTGGAGCGTCCGGGTCGAGGAAGTACGCCCAGTACCGCCCGCCCAGGTGCACGCTCAGGCCGGCCGGCACGTGGGCCAGGGAGAGGAGTGCCGCCCAGATCGCGACGTCGCGGCGCGCGTCGAAGGAGACCGGGTTCGCCCGGCCGAGCAGGACGTTGAGCGGCCCCAGCATCAGGGTCGTGGAGAGAAGCGCCAGAGCGGGGTAGGCGGTGGCGAGGCTGAGCCTGTAGGCTACCGGCGACTCGGCCGGGAGGAGGGCCCAGATGCCGAGCGCCGCAGCCGTGCAGGCCGCCGAGAGAAGTCCGTGGCGGCACCAGCGCGCCCTGCGCCGTCGGTGTCCCCCACCCGCCCGGGGCAGGGGGCCGTCCGCTCGCGGCGTATGGGTGGAAGGGGGTGATGTTCCGGGCAAGGAAGATCCTTCTTTTGCGGCTCCGCGACGGATTACCTTGCAGGTGCAGTGGTGACACGACCCCTAGCCGCGCAGCACGCCGGGTGGCTGCGCTCGCGCGGGGGCTTTCGAGAGCCAACATGGGTCGGCGGCGGCGAAGTACGCTACGGACCC
>JBFFWJ010000141.1:0-7728 GCA_041570315.1 Longimicrobiales bacterium
ACGCGCCCTTCGTCCGGACCGGCGCTTCGATCATGATCATGGACGTGCCCTCGGCCGAGATCACCAAGTATGCCGCGAACTCGATGCTCGCCACGCGCATCAGCTTCATGAACTCGATCGCGCGCCTGTGCGAGGAAACGGGCGCCGACGTCGACGCGGTCCGTCAAGGTGTCGGCTCGGACGAGCGCATCGGCCCGAGCTTCCTCTTCCCCGGGGTCGGCTACGGCGGCTCCTGCTTCCCAAAGGACGTCAAGGCGCTCGTGAAGACGATGACCGACCACGCGGTCGACGCCTCGATCCTGGAGGCGGTCGAGAGCGTGAACGAGACGCAGAAGACGACGCTGCTGAGGAGGGTCGTCGAGCGGCTGGGCGAGGACCTGACCGGCCGCACGATCGCCGTGTGGGGGCTGGCCTTCAAGCCGAACACCGACGACATGCGCGAGGCGCCGAGCCTGGTCACGATCGAGGGCCTCCTCGAGCGCGGAGCGCGCGTGGTGGCGCACGATCCGGTCGCCATGGACGAGGCCCGGCATCACCTCGGGGACCGGATCGGGTACGCAGACGGCAACTACGAGGCGCTTCAAGGGGCCGACGCGCTCGTCATCCACACCGAGTGGCACCCCTACCGTCATCCCGACTTCGCGCGCATGCGCGAGGCGATGGCGCGCCCGCTCATCGTCGACGGGCGGAACCTGTACGAGCCCGAAGTGGTGGCGGGGGAGGGCTTCGAGTACCTCTCGATCGGGCGGCGGGCGGCGGGCACGGTCCGGGTGGTGCGCGCCGCGCCGGTGGGGGACTGAGGTGCGCGTCCTCGTCACCGGCGCCGCCGGCTTCCTCGGCTCCCACCTCTCCGAGCGCTTCCTGCGAGACGGCCACGAGGTCGTCGGGCTCGACAACTTCGTCACGGGCTCGCACGCCAACGCCGAGATCCTGTCGGGCTACGGCGGCTTCCGCCTGGTCGAGCACGACATCTCCCGGCCGATCTTCCTCGACGAGGAGCTCGACGGCGTGCTGCACTTCGCCTCGCCCGCCAGCCCGGTCGACTACCTGGAGATGCCCATCCAGACGCTGAAGGTCGGCAGCCTGGGCACGCACCACGCCCTGGGCATCGCCCTGGCCAAGGGCGCGCGCTTCCTCCTCGCCTCGACGTCCGAGGTGTATGGCGATCCTCTCGTCCATCCCCAGCCGGAAACCTACTGGGGGAACGTGAACCCGATCGGTCCGCGGGGCGTGTACGACGAGGCGAAGCGCTTTGCCGAGGCCATGACGATGGCCTACCACAGGTACCACGGAGTCGAGACGCGCATCGTCCGCATCTTCAACACCTACGGGCCGCGCATGCGGCCCGGCGACGGACGCGTCGTCTCCAACTTCATCGTGCAGGCGCTTCGGGGTGATCCGCTCACGATCTACGGCGACGGCAGCCAGACGCGCTCGTTCTGCTACGCCTCGGACGAGGTCGAGGGGATCTACCGCCTCTTCCACGCCGACGGCTCGGACCCCGTGAACATCGGCAACCCCGACGAGTTCACGATCCGGGAGCTCGCCGACATCGTCCTGGAGGAGACATACAGCGACTCCTCGATCACGGAGCTGCCGCTCCCGGCGGACGATCCGAAGGTCCGTCGCCCGGACATCACGGTCGCCCGGGAGCTGCTCGGCTGGCAGCCGGAGGTCGACCTGAGGACCGGAATCCGCGAGACGCTCCCGTACTTCCGTGCCCAGCTCGAGCGCAGCCACGTGAAGGCCCGGACGCTCTAACAGCCCTTCCCCGCAGCCTGTCGCGCATGACGGACCCCCGTAGCCAGCACGTTCGCCTGCTCGAGTCCGAGTCGGTCTTCATCCTGAGGGAGGTGGCCGCGCAGTTCGAGCGCCCGGTCCTCCTCTTTTCCGGTGGCAAGGACTCGATCCTGATGGTGCACCTCGCCCGAAAGGCCTTCGCTCCGGGGAAGATCCCCTTTCCGCTCGTGCACATCGACACGGGTCACAACTTCCCGGAGACGCTCGACTATCGCGACGCGCTCGTGCGCGAGGTCGGCGTCAGGCTGCACGTCGGCTCGGTGCAGGCGTCGATCGACGAGGGTCGGGTCAAGGAGGAGACGGGCCCCAACCCGTCGCGCAACGCCCTGCAGACGGTCACGCTCCTCGACACGCTGGCCGAGCTGAAGGCCGACGCGGCGCTCGGCGGTGGGCGCCGCGACGAGGAGAAGGCGCGGGCCAAGGAGAGGTTCTTCAGCCACCGCGACCGGTTCGGCCAGTGGAACCCGAAGAACCAGCGTCCCGAGCTGTGGAACCTGTTCAACGGGCGGTACGCGCCCGGCGAGCACTTCCGGGTCTTCCCGCTCTCGAATTGGACCGAGATGGACGTGTGGCAGTACATCGAGGCGGAGGGCGTCGCGATGCCCTCGCTCTACTTCTCGCACCGGCGGGAGGTGGTGGAGCGGGACGGCGTGCTCCTCGCCAGGTCGCCCCACAACGAGCTTCTGGACGGCGAGCAGTGGGTGGAGAAGACGGTCCGGTTCCGCACGATCGGTGACGCGACCTGCACGGGCGCCACGGAATCGACCGCTTCGAGCGTGGCGGACATCATCGCCGAGGTGGCCGCGGCGCGGGTCACCGAGCGGGGGGGGCGCTCCGACGACCGCCGGTCCGAGGCGGCCATGGAGGATCGCAAGAAGCAGGGCGACTTCTGATGGATCTGCTGAGGTTCTCCACGGCGGGCAGCGTCGACGACGGCAAGAGCACCCTGATCGGGCGCCTGCTCTACGACACGAAGTCGATCTTCGAGGACCAGCTCGCGGCCGTGGAGGACGCCAGCGAGCGGCGGGGCGAGGGCCACGTCAACCTCGCGCTGCTCACCGACGGCCTTCGCGCCGAGCGGGAGCAGAACATCACGATCGACGTCGCCTACCGGTACTTCGCCACCCCGAAGCGCAAGTTCATCATCGCCGATACGCCCGGTCACATCCAGTACACCCGGAACATGGTGACCGGCGCGTCCACGGCCGAGCTCACGATCGTGCTCATCGACGCGCGCAACGGCGTGCTCACCCAGTCGAAGCGGCACGGCTTCATCGCTTCGCTCCTCGGGATTCCCCACATCCTCGTGGCCGTGAACAAGATGGACCTCGTCGACTGGTCCGAGGAGCGGTTCGAGGAGATCGCCGACGAGTACACGCGCTTCGCCCAGAAGCTCGGCGTGGACGACCTCTCCTTCATCCCGATCTCGGCGCTGCTGGGAGACAACGTCGTGGAGCCCAGCGCGAACATGCCCTGGTACCTCGGCTCCACGCTCCTGCACCACCTCGAGCGTGTGAACGTGGGAGCGCACCGCAACCTGGTCGACCTGCGCTTCCCCGTGCAGTACGTGATCCGGCCGGATCAGGACTACCGGGGATACGCGGGCAGGGTGGCCTCGGGGTCGCTGCGTCCCGGCGAGGAGATCCTCGTGCTTCCGGCCGGTCAGCGGACCCGCGTCCGGTCGATCGACACGTTCGAGGGCCCCGTCGACGAGGCCCTCGCCGGCGACTCGGTCTCCGTCACCACCGAGGACGCGATCGACATCAGCCGCGGGGACATGATCGTGCGGCCGCTGAACCTGCCCTCGGTGGGCTCGGAGATCGACGCCACGATCTGCTGGACGTCGGAGACCCCCATGGAGCCCGGCACCCAGTATTGGCTGCGCCAGACGACACGCGAGGTGCGGGCGTTCTTCAGCCGGATCGTCTATCGCATCGACGTCGACACCCTCCACCGCGAGGATGCGGAGCGCTTCGAGCTGAACGACATCGGCCGCGTGCAGCTCACGACGGCCGAGCCCGTCTTCTTCGACCGCTACCAGCTCAACCGGGAGACGGGGTCGTTCATCCTCGTCGATCCGCACTCGAACAACACGGTCGCCGCAGGGATGATCCGGGGCGCGGTGCGGTCGGTGGAGGACCTTCCCGAGCAGCAGGCGCGGGAAGGCGACGCCCGCCCGGTCTCGCCGGACGTGGTGTGGGAGAGCTGGAACGTCACGCTGGCGGAGCGCGAGGCGCGCAACGGGCACCCCGCCGCGGTGGTCTGGCTCACGGGCCTTCCGGGCTCGGGGAAGAGCAGCGTCGCGCGCGGGCTGGAGCGGCGGCTCTTCGGGCGCGGCCTGCAGACGATGCTTCTCGACGGCGATCAGGTCCGCCACGGCCTGAACGGAGACCTGGGGTTCACGCCCCCGGACCGGGCCGAGAACATCCGGCGCGTCGGTGAGCTGGCGTCGCTCTTCTTCCGCCACGGAAACGTCGTGCTGTGCACGTTCGTTTCGCCGTTCCGGTCCGACCGCCAGCGGGCGCGCCGGCTCCTGCCGGAAGGCCGCTTCATCGAGGTTTTCGTCGACACGCCGCTCGAGGAGTGCGAGCGCAGGGATCCCAAGGGGCTCTACGCCCGCGCGCGTCGAGGGGAGATCGCGCACATGACGGGGCTCACCAGCCCGTACGAGAGGCCCGAGCGACCCGAGATCCGCGTGGAGACCGTCGGGCGGGACGTCGAGCATGTCGTCGAGGAGGTGCACGACCGCCTCGTGGAGCTCGGGATCGTGCCGCGCGCGGACACCCCGCGGCGGCGCTGACCCTTTACCCCCGGGGACCGACCCCCCAAGCTTCCCCCATGCCGATCGATCAGAGACAGGCGAGACAGATCGTCGCTCGGGGCATCAGCGCCTGGGAGCGCGACGACTTCGAGTCCGCCCTCGAGACCTTCCAGAGCGTCCTCAGGGATTTTCCGAGGTTCGCCGACGTGCACAACAAGGCCGGCCTGTGCCTGGCGATGCTGGGCAGGCTCGAGGAAGCGCTCGGGCACTTCGACGCCGCCCTCGGCGAGAACCCGTCGTATGCGGAGGCGCACCTCAACCGCGGCATCGTTCTCAACGACCTCGGCCGCCACGACGAGGCGCAGGACGCGTTCGCTCGGGCCGGCGAGCTCGACGTGCGGGACTCGCCGGTCTTCCCTTCCGAGGTCGGGAACCGGATCGCCGTCACGCATGCGCAGCTCGGCGACCTGTACCTCGTGGCGAACCATCCGGTCGACGCGGTCGAGCACTACCGGGCCGCCCTCGAGATCCGCCCGCGCTTCGTGGACATCCGCAGCAAGTTCGCCGAGACGCTCATCGAGCTGGGTGAGCTCGAGCAGGCTCGCGACGAGCTGACGCTGATCCTGGAGTCCCGCCCCTCCTTCGTGGGCGCGCGCGTGCGTCTCGGCGTGGTCTTCCATCGCCTCGGCCTCGACGACCTCGCCGTCGTTCACTGGAGGCGCTGCCTCGAAGACGACCCCAGCGACATGCGGGCCCGCGCGTACCTGGCTTCCCTGGACGTGGCCGCCGGCACCTCCGAGCCCGAGTCGGCGTAGATGGGGCCGGCCCGATCCTTGCCGCCCCTTGGGGACCGATGAGAAGCCGCACGCTCGTACCCCTCGCCTCGTTGCTGCTCGCGCTGGGCGCGTGCTCTCCCCGGGCCACCGAGGTGAGCGCCGTGCGCCGGGGTGACGTGGCCTTCGCTCAAGGCAACTACGAGGAGGCCCTGGCCGAGTACCGGCTGGCCCTCCGTCAGGGCGCCGACGATCCGTGGGTCACGGCGCGCGTGGCGCACACGTACGCCCGCATGGGCCGAGTCGACGACGCCGGCGCGTACTATCTGGACGCGGTGGCCCGCGACTCCGCGCTTACCGACCAGGCCGTCTCCGATCTGATGGGCCTCGCCGGCGACGCCCTCGCGACGGGCGACCGCTTCGCGATGGCCACCGCGGTCGAAACCGCGCTGAGGCTGCGGCCGGGGGTGGGCGTCGGGCGGATGTCGCTCCCGCTGGCCCGCCACTACTTCGAGAACGGTCAGTACGGGACCGCGCTGCCCTTCTATCAGAAGGCGATGGCCGAGGCGGCGGACTCCCTTCCCGAGATCGTCTTCGAGGTGGGACAGGCCCACGAGGAGATCGGCGACTGCGAGCACGCGCTGGTCTTCTTCGAGCAGTTCCGCGAGATGGTGCGCCCGTGGGAGCGGGGCGAGGTCGACTGGTACATCGGCACGTGCGCCTTCGACATCGCGAGGGAGATCCTTTCGGCGAGCTCCCTCGACGACGAGGAGCGCACCCGTGCGCTCGAGCTCGTGGACCGGACGGTCGAGGTCGGCGAGCCGCGCAACATCCAGGCGGAGGCCTGGTTTCAGAAGGGCGAGATCCTCGCGGAGCTGGGACGGTGCCAGGAGGCCATGGAGGCCTACGCCCAGGTCCGCTACGCCGATCAGGCGGGCTCGCTGGTGGACCGAGCGCAGTCGCGCTTCGATCAGATCCGCTTCGGCGTCGGGCTCGAGCATCTGCGCGACGGACGTTGCCGCTGACCGATCCGGCCAGCGCGGCCCCCGCGCGCCGGAAACCCACTCCGACCTCCCAGTGTATGCCCCTGCGCATGCTCTCCATGACCTCGCGCTACCTGCTTCTGATGCTCGCCCCGCTCGCCCTCGCGGCGTGCGGCGGCGGAGCCAATCGCTATCAGGGAATGACGGCCGAGCAGCTCTTCGAGCTCGCGAGCAGGGAGTTCGAGGAGGAGGACTACGACAACGCCATCGAGACGCTCGACCGGCTCGTCCTGTCCGCGGGCGACTGGCCGCGGCTGGCCGAGGCGAGGCTCATGCTGGGCGACGCCCACTTCGCCGAAGGGGAGTACCTGACGGCTCGCACGCAGTACCAGCGCTTTCTCGACCGGCACGCGGGTCATCCCGCCTCGCCGGACGCCGCCCTCGGCGTGTGCCGCGCGCTCGCCGAGCTGTCGCCGGTCCCCGAGCGTGACCAGGGCTACACCCAGGAGGCGATCACCAGCTGTCGCAACGTCGTGATCGACTATGCCGGTCTCGAGCAGGCCACCGAAGCCGCCGAGATCGCGAACGGCCTCCGCACTACGCTGGCCGAGAAGGAGTACAACACGGCGGAGTTCTACGCCCGGAGGGGGCTGTTCGACTCGGCCATCATCTACTACGAGATGGTCGCGAACCTGTATCCCGAGACGGAGTGGGCGGCGTGGGCGCTGCTCGGGGCCTATCAGGCGAACGTCGAGATCGGCTACGAAGATCTCGCCGAGGAGGCTCGCGAGCGGCTCCTGGAGCGCTATCCCGACTCCGAGGCTGCCGCGGAGGTCCGTGACACGGACGCGGAGGGCTGAGCCCCCCCTCGCCCGCGTGGGCCTCTTCGGAGGCACGTTCGATCCGCCCCACGTCGGGCACGTCTCCGTGGCGAAGGACGTCGCCGACGCGCTCGGCCTGCAGCTCGTGCTCTGGATGCCCGCCGGAGATCCGCCGCACAAGGAGCGCCCCGGATTGACGCCGGCTCCCGTGCGCCTCGCCATGACGCGCGCCGCGGCCTCCGCGGACGCGCGCTTCGAGGTGAGCACCCTGGAGATCGACCGGGCGGGGCCCTCCTATACGGTGGACACGCTCCGGGAGCTCGAGCTCCGGCTGGGCGGCGCAGAGCTCTTCGTGATCCTCGGCGTGGATCAGTACCGGGATCTGGACGGCTGGCGGGAGCCCCGCGAGATCTTGCGGCGCGCGCGCGTCGCGGTGATGGACCGCGCCGGGGACTCCGCTCGGGCCACGGTTCCGGCGATCGTCGGGGAGGCGCGCACGGCCGCGGCGGCGGCCGGCGCTCCGGACCCGGTCGTGTTCGTCCCCGTGACCCGGGTGGACGTGTCGTCCACCGGCGTCCGGGAGGCCGTCC
>JBFFWJ010000142.1:0-7717 GCA_041570315.1 Longimicrobiales bacterium
TCGCCGGCGAGGAGATCGCGCGGCGGGCGCCGGGGCCCGACGACCACGCCCTGGTCACGCGGCTGCGCGACGGCACCCAGGCGGTGATCGGCAAGCGCTGGGTCACCGGCCGGCTGCAGGAGCTGCTTCGCGGCCCGGGCGCGACCGCCGGGGACGGCGAGGCGACGGCGCGGAACGGGACGGCGACGGCACGGAACGGGGAGGCGACGGCGCGGAACGGGACGGCGACCGTGCTCCTGTGCACCGGCGAGTTCGCGGGGCTGCGAGGCCCCGGGCTCTTCCTGGACGCGCAGCACCTCGTGGACCACGGCGTCGCCGCGCTGTGCGCGGGCGCACGCTCGGTCGGCCTCCTCGTGCCTCTCGCTCGCCAGCAGGACGAGCACCACTACGCTCCCCCTGCGGGGCAGGCGCTGCGCACGGCTCACGCCTCACCCTACGAGGATCCGGCCTCCGTGTTCGAGGAGGCGGGCCGCGCGCTGGCGGGGTGCGACCTCGTCGTGATGCACTGCATGGGGTACACCGAGGAGCAGCGCTCCGCGGTCGTGGCGGGAGCGGGCCGGCCCGTCCTTCTGGCCCGCCGACTGGTCGCCTCGGCGCTGGCCCAGCTCCTGTGACGGCTCCGCCCCCTCGCCCCGCCCGTCATCCGAGGCTTGCCGAGCCGGCCACGCTCCTGCTCGGCATCGGCATGGCGATCCTCGGCGCGATCATCGGGATCCAGCTCATCACCCGCGTGGGCATCACCCCGAACAGCTCCGTGATCGGAGCGATGGTCGCGATCGCGGTGTCCAGGATCCCGCTGACGGTGATGCGCGGCATGGCGGACCTGAACCGGCAGAACCTCCTCCAGACCGTGATCTCGGGGGCGACCTTCGGCGGCGCCAACGCTCTGCTGCTGCCCATCGGCATTCCCTGGCTTCTGGGTCGTCCCGACCTGATCGCCCCCATGCTCCTCGGAGCGCTGCTGGCCTTGGTCGTGGACGCTACGGTCCTCTACCGCGTCTTCGACTCCCGCACCTTCCCGGCCAGCGGTCTGTGGCCGTCGGGGGTGGCGACCGCCGAGGTCCTCATCGCGGGCGACGAGGGCGGCAGGCGCGGGCGCCTGCTCGTCGCCGGGGGCGTCGCCGGTGGCTCCGGCCAGCTCCTCGGCATCCCCATGGACGTCTTCGGGGTCTGCTGGATCGGCAACGTCTGGGCGCTGACCATGTTCGCCGTCGGGCTCCTCGTGCGCGCGCACGCGCCGGAGCTCACGGGCCTCGACCTCGAAGCCATGTACGTGCCGCACGGGATCATGATCGGAGCGGGGCTCGTGGCGCTCGGGCAGATGGCGTGGGCCGTGCGCGAGCGGTCCGACGACTCCGAGCGCCGTGTCGGCGTCACCGGCCGAGCGTTCGGGCGGGCGCTCGCGGGAGGCTTCGGGGCCTATCTGCTCGCGGCCACGCTCCTGGCCGTCACCATGGGCGTCGCGACCGACGCCTCCCTGGCGATGACCGCCGCCCTCGTGCTCTTCGCCGCCTTTGCGGCCCTCACCTCCGAGCTCGTCGTCGGCCTGTCCGCCATGCACGCCGGGTGGTTCCCCGCCTTCGCCACGGCGCTGATCTTCCTCGTGATCGGCATGCTGCTGGGGTTTCCGGACCTCCCCCTCGCGGCCCTGGTCGGCTTCACCGCCGCCACCGGCCCCGCGTTCGCCGACATGGGCTACGATCTCAAGGCGGGGTGGATCCTCCGCGGCTCGGGGAGCGATCCCGACTTCGAGCGGGACGGCCGGCGCCAGCAGTATCTCGCCGAGCTGCTCGGCTTCGCGGTTGCCGCGCTCTTCGTGTGGCTCGCGTGGGAGCGCTACTTCGCGGCCGACCTGGTACCGCCTCTCGACCGCGTGTATGTCGCGACCATCGCCGCGGGGGCGAGTCCGGAGCTCGCGCGCTCCCTCGTGCTCTGGGCGGCCCCCGGTGCGCTGGTGCAGCTCGTCGGAGGGCCCAGCCGCCAGATGGGCGTCCTGCTGGCGACGGGGCTTCTCATCCTCAACCCGGCGGCCGGCTGGACTGCGGCCGTCGCGCTCGTCGTGCGCGTGCTCATCCGCCGCCGCTACGGAAGCACCGTCGAGGGGCCGATGTACGTCACCGCCGGCGGGTTCATCGCCGGGTCCGCGGTCGTGGGATTCGGCAGCGGCGTGTGGCGGGCCCGGTGAAGCGGGCTCGGGCAGGGCGGGCCCGGGAAGGCGGAGCCGGTCGGGCGGGGCGCACCCCGGAAGGCGGAGCCGGTCGGGGCGGACCCGGGAAGGCGGAGCCGGTCGGGCGGGGCGCACCCCGGAAGGCGGAGCCGGTCGGGCGGAGCGGGTGACGCCGGCGGTAGGGGTCGGCTACCGCCGCCTCGTCCACACCAGCACGACGCCACAGGGGTACGTCCCGTCGGGGTCGATCAGGTTGCGGTACTCGATGGGCGCGCCGCTGCGCTGATAGATCTCCAGGCCCTCGATGTCCTGCGGGCGCACCTGGTCGACGTCCCAGTCGTCGAACATGGGCACGCCGTCCAGATAGGGCCGCAGGACGCAGGCGCTCCCGTCGCTGCGAAGCCATCGCCTTCGGCTCACGACGCGCGTGCCCCGTGGGCCGCGCTCGGCCGCCACGCCCGGAGCGCGCCACAGCAGGTCGGACACCTGCTCGGGCTCGATCACCTCGAGGTCCTGGCGCGTGAGCTGCGTCCCCCACGCGCTCCGAGCCCTCCGATAGAAGCCGCTCCGCTCCAGGTAGCCCGACCCGACCGACACCGAGATCGGCTCCAGCTCGACCGGTTGCAGGGAGAGGGCCGCGACGACCTCGACCGTGCGTCCGGGCTCGATCATCACCGCGGTCTCGCGTGGCTCGTATCCCAGCCGCGCGAACCGGACCTCCGCTCGGCCTCGCTCCAGCCCCGCCACCGAGAAGCGGCCCCGGGGGCCGCTCAGGGTCCGCTCGGTCCGGGAACCCGCCACGATCGTGACCTCCACGTCGGCGAGTCCCTCGAGCCCGGTCTCGTCCGTCACGCGCCCGAAGATCCGGCCCAGGTCGGGCTCTTCCTCCTCCGCCACCCGATCCATGAGGATCAGGAACTCGCCGTCCCACGGGACGGGAAGCTCGCCGACCAGCCCCGCGTAACCCGGCCGCTGGGTCGCGATCCGATGGCTTCCCCGCTCCAGGCGGCCGAGCTCGACGCGGCCCGCCTCGTCCGAGAGCACCGAGACGCCGGCCTCGGGCAACGACACGAGCGCGCCGCCGATCGGCTCTCCCGTCCCCGACTCGGCCACGCGTCCCACGCGCACGAAGCCGTCGCCAAGGGCGGACACCGACCCGACGTCCCGAAGGAGCTGAAGGCGCACGCAGCCGGCGGCGACACCCGCGTCGCACACCCGGCGGTAGAGCTCCTCGGCACGCGCCACGTCGCGCGTGCCCGCGGCGCCCGTCTCGTGCAGGAGCCCCAACAGGTTGCAGCTGAGCAGCGCGCCCGCGTCGCAGGCCCGGCGGCGCTCCGACGCCACGTCCTGTCCGCGGCCGACGGCCGGGAGCACGACGAGGGCCGCCGTCAGCAGAAGGATCGTGCGAAGCATCGCGCGCTTTCCCGGCCGTCGTCCCGGTCCCGCCGCGGAGTGCGGCACCACCCCGGGAGTATAGAGGCGCGGGGGGGTGGCCGGCGACCGCCGCCTCGGACCGTGCTCGCGGAGGCGAGCGGGCGAGCGAAGTGGACGACGGAGCGGAGGGTGGCTCAGCCGGCGGGCGCCCGAGCCAGCTCGCGCGTCCAGCTCCGGGCGAGCGCGGCAACCACCACCAGCGCCACCACGGCGCCGAGCACGCTCCCGGGGTACGGCCGCATGATGGCCGTCTCCACGAGCCCCAGAGCCAGCACCGTCGCGAAGGTCGCGGGCGCCGACGCGGGGAAGGCCTCGAGCACGTGCACGAGCCCACGGATGAGCGCGACCGCGAGCACCGCCGCCGGAACCCAGGACGTGACCGCCTCCTGCAGCGCCCCGGGCACCAGGACGATCCCGAGGGCGAGCATCGCGAAGGCGGTGACGCTCCTCAGCGCCGCATGTCCGCGAAAGCGGCCGTGCGCCGCGGCGAGGACGGACGCCGCAGCGGTTGCGATCAGGAACGGGACCACGGTACCGAGCGGCGGAGCCAGAGCCGGCACGTACGAGGCGGCCCCCGCGTAGCCGGGCAGCGGGGGCGGCCCTCCGGCGAGGTTCGAGGCGACGCCCGCCGCGCCGGCAAGGAAGGCTCCGATCGCCATCCCGAGCAGGGGCGGGGGCCGCACCCTCGTCGCCGGATCCGACCACGAGTGCGCGAGCGCCACCACGAGCCCGATCCCCGCCGCCCCGACCAGGACCACGAGCACGAGGCCCACCGCGGCGGCGGTCGCCTGGAAGCCGAAGGGCTGCGCGGTGGAAAAGAGGGAGGCGGTAGCCGGCCAATCGTTGGCGAGCGAGAGCGCGAGCGTCACCGAGGCCAGCCCGGCTGCCTTCCAGAGCGCTCCCACGTCGAGCGCGCCACGGCTCCATACGACGATCGCGACGATGGCCGCGCTCACGAAGAGGAGCCCGAGACCGAAGAGCAACCCGCGCGTCACCATGTTGCGCCGGCTTCCCGCCTCACGCTGTCGGCGCTCCCACTCCTCCGGCACCTGGACGAACCTGCGCAGATCGGTCACCTCGTCCCCGCGCACCGCGACCGAGGCACGACCTTCACCGGCGACCTCGCCGAGCACGCTCGGGTCCCGGAAGGTGAAGAGCCAGTCGACCCGACTCTCGTGGGTCGTCTCCTCCGCGCCGATCTCCTCCCAGCGGCCGGGAGGAAGCGCCTGTCGGGCGAGCGCCCGGGCCGAGTCCTCGGAGAGGTCCGCTCCGGGCCTTCCCTCGGGCAGGACGTGCGCCACGCGACGCACGGAGCCGTCGCCGCCGATGTTCACCACGAACTCCTCGACCCGCTCGGCCGACTCGGCGTCCCAGTCGACGAAGCGGACGATCCACTGGGGCGGAGCGAGGAAGAGCCCGGCCAGCCCACGGTACTCGGCGGCGCCGGCCTCCCGGAAGACGTACTCGTGCGCCGGCGAGGCGCCGCCCCCCGTGCTCGCCCCGGCCGCCCAGCCCTCGAGGTCGTGCCCGCGCCCGCGAAGCTCCTCCTCGGCGATCGCGATCGCCTGCCCCCGGGAGATCTCCAGGCGCTCTCCTTCCCCGCTGGGCCGAAGGGTCAGGACCCAGAGCGCGAGGCCCACCGCTCCCAGGGCCGGAATGGCCATGCGCGGCAGCGCGAGCCGGGGCGCTGCGCGCCCTTCCTCGGGCGCCCTGGCGGGGCTGGGCGGTGGTGACCACATCCGGTTGTAGGCCCATTCCGGGGGCCGGTCCGTGGGCCGCCGCGATCGCCTCGCGCGCAGGACGACGGCGAGGGGAACCGCCGCCACCAGGATGATGACCCCCTGGTCCACGAGCGCCCCGGAGGCGAAGAGCAGGCTCGAGATCAGCGCCAGGTCGTAGAGAAAGTGGGCGAGAATCGTGGGCACGAGCCCGAAGGCGACGTAGACGGCGCCCCACGCCAGGGCCGGAAGCGTGAGCTCGACGACGCGCGCATAGGGCGGTTGCTGCGGGTAGTTGGCGTGTCCGGCGGCGAAGATGAGCGCCTGGAAGAGGACGGCGCCCCAGATCCACAGGTTGCGTCGACCGAACCTCGCCCCGATGAGCGCGGCGCACGCGATCGGGACGGCGCGGAAGATGCTCTCCTCCCACAGAGAGGCGAAGAGCGAGAGCGAAACCGCCTGCAGCCACGGGAAGTAGGTCGCGAGCAGATCCGGCTGCACCAGCGCGTCCGCCGGGGACCACCACCCCTCCAGCCGGGACGTGCCGAGATAGAAGAGCACCACGTAGCCCAGCTGGAGCCCGACGAGGAGATACGCCGCGACGGTCATGCCGAGCGCCGTCTTCGAGGCCGCGACCTCGGGTGACCAGAATCGCCACTGCTGCAGGTGCTCCGGAAACGCCCGGCGTCCGAGGGATTCCCCGGCCAGGAAGAAGAAGGCCAGCAGCGGCGTGCCGAGCAGCACGAAGGCTCCGGCCGCCGCGACGTTCTGGAACACGAAGGTGCCGGCCGACACGGCCGTGTCGTACGTCATCCAGGACAGCGGGAGCGCGTTGATCGTGTTGAGGCCGAAGAGCAGCGCCGTGAGCGCGGCCCAGCCCACGGGAGCCCTCCACTCGATCCAGCGGCCTCGGAGCAGGAGCGCGGTCCCGACGCCCGCGCCGAGCAGCACGTAGAGCAGGATCAGGACCGCCTGCGCGGTGAGCGCGATCGTGTCGTTCGTCGAGCGCATGTCCGCGTACCGTCGCGAGAAGGCCTCGGGCACGAAGACGAAGTGCGTGAGCTCGGAGAGCCGGTCCCCGGCGACGACGAGCCGAAGGCGAAAGCGCGCATCGGCCAGCGTCAGGTCGCTCCGCTCGTAGACGAAGGTGAGGTCGACCCGGCCGGACGGCTGGACCTCCTCGGAGGCCTCGATGAGCCCGTACCGGTCGAGCTCCACCCCCCACGCTCCGACCCGTGCCTCGGCCTCCGAACGGGCCTCCGCCTCCGGCAGGTTCCCCGACCCCGGGTCGTCCTCGGCCAGGCGCCGGCGGAACCCGTACGGGGCACCGGCGGGGGTGAAGCGTACCTCGACCTCCTCGACCTCCCCCTCCGCGAAGCGCCGCACGCGCCACTGGTAGGGCTGGTACGCCCCGGCGTCCATCAGCTCCTGGAACGCGCCGCGTCCTCCACCCTCCAGCTCGACGTACGTCTGGACCTCGGGATCGATCTGCCCGAAGGACGCCGCGGAGCGCGAGGGATCGGGGCCCCAGCCGTTGCGTAGCGCCAGCGAGTCGGCCCCCGCGATCGCCGCCTCGCGATCCATCTCGATCGCCAGCGAGACGTTCGGGAGCGCGACGGTGAAGAGCTGGAGCGCGGTCGCGGCCCCGCCGACCCCAAGCGCGGCGAACAGGGCCCAGAAGAGAGGACGTCGGGTCACGCCGGCCCGCTGCGGCACCCGCCGGTCACCCATCCGCCGGAGGGTGCGGAGCCCCCCCAGCGCGGCCGCACCGGCTCACCGACCCGGATCGGGCCGGCGGCGGTCGGTCGCGCGTCGGATCACCCTGCGGGGTCCTGAACGCAGCGGAACCGCGGGAAGAAGCGGAACCGGCCGTCGCCCCAGCGGAACGCTTCGCGAAGCATGAACTGCAGGCTCACGGTGGTCGTGCCGCCGTCCTCGACGGTGAACGGGCATCCGTGCACGATCGCGGTCCAGCCGCCCCCGGGGGGCTCGATCGTGAGCGCCGTGCCGTCTCTCAGCATCCCCTGCAGCGCGGTCATCACGACCACGAGCTGATCGTAGGACCCGCTCGCGAGCTCCCCGTCCGGAAGCACGATCCGGCGCCCGTCGTCCATGGACACCACGTCCACCGTGGCGGGCAGCTCCATGTCCACGTTGACGAGCACGCCATCGAGGTTGCGGGCGAGAACGCTCGACAAGGTCACGTTCGCGGTCGTGAACGCCCGGTGGCCCCAACGGTCTCCGTCGTCGTCGTCTGCGCTGAGGCCGGCGGCCGCCGCGCCGAGGCCGTCGCCGGCCGTGATCGTCGTGGGCGCGGAGAGGACGAAGCGAACCCGGCCCTGGTCGACCCCGAGCGGGTCGGCGTCGCCACATGCGGCGAGACCCACGGCGAGCCCCA
>JBFFWJ010000143.1:0-7713 GCA_041570315.1 Longimicrobiales bacterium
ATTCTCCTGCTCTCGCCCGACAACCCGACGGGGGCCGTGTACCCGCGGGAGATGCTCGAGGAGATCGCGTCCATCGCGCGGGAGCACGATGTCTTCATCATCGCGGACGAGATCTACGCGCACATCGTGTACAACGGGCAGGGCCGTCTGCACATGAGCGAGTGGATCGGCGACGTGCCCGGCATCGCGATGCGCGGGATCAGCAAGGAGTATCCGTGGCCGGGGGCCCGCTGCGGCTGGTTGGAGATCCTCAATCAGCACAAGGACGTCGCGTTCTCGCGGTACGTGCAGAGCCTGCTCGCGGCGAAGAGGCTCGAGGTGTCGTCGACGACGCTGCCGCAGCTTTCGATCCCCCTGGTGATGGGCGACCCCCGCTATCCGGAGCACCTCGCCCGTCGCGAGGCCATGTTCGCGGAGCGAGCGGACGAGGCCGTGACCGCGCTGGAGGGGTGCGAGCACGTCGTCGTGAACAAGCCGGGGGGCGCTTTCTACTTCACGGTGATGTTCGAGGACGGCGTGCTCAACGACGGGCAACGCCTGCGGATCGAGAACCCGGACGTCGCGCGGGCTGTGGAGCGCATGGTCGAGGGCGTCGAGCCCGACAAGCGCTTCGTGTACTTCCTGATGGGCGCGCTCGGCATCGTCGTGGTGCCCCTCACCGGCTTCCAGTGCTCCCACCACGGCTTTCGCGCCACGCTGCTGGAGGCCGACGACGAGAAGCGAGCCTGGATCTTCGCCTCGCTGCGCGAGGCCATCGACGAGTACGTGGCCAGCGCATGACCCCCGGGCTGCGCGGCCTCCGGCGTCGCTCCGCTGCGGCGAGCCGCACTGGGCGCAGGGTCGCGGCCGTCCTCGCGCTCCTCGCGGGTCCGGTCGTCGCGGGCTGTACCGATCCGCTGGACGGTGTGCGCCGGGCCGCCGGCCAGCTCGTCATCTGGGACGGGACCGGACCGGTCGACACCTTGCGCCTCGCGGTCTCGGACACGGTGCGCCTCTTTGCCCGCAATCCGCTCGGTGAGCAGCTCGGCGTCGTGTGGACCTCCACGAACACGGACGTCGCTTCGGTGACCGAAGACGGACTCGTGACGGGCAGGGCCGCGGGCATGGCGCGCATCGGCGCCGTCTACTCGCTCGTGGTGACGACCAGCGTGCCCGTCGTCGTCGAGTGACGGACCGGAGCCGTCAGCGGATCGGGTGGAGGTCGAAGCCCTGCTCGTCCAGGTAGGCGATCCGGTTCGGGATCGTCCGCAGGATCGTGTCGAGCAGCGTCGGTGAGATCCGGTCGGCACGGTAGCGCGCCGCGAGGTAGGGCACGAAGCTCTCGGCGACGTCCTCGCGGAGGGGGAAGTCGGCGGCGTAGCTCGAGATGAAGGTCCCGTCCGCCGCCTGAGCGGCCAGCCAGCCGGGCGCGGTCGCGTGCTCCGCGTCCAGCGAGGTGTGCGCCGCCTCGTGCACGAGCGTCTCCTCGAGGATCCCGTCGGCGACGTAGAGGCCTGCCTGGCCGGTATGGATCAGGATGTTGTCGTTGCCTCCTCCGAAGGGCTCGACCCCGCGGTGGATCCAGACGGTCCGCACGTCCTCGCGCAGCGCGGTCGGGAGACGTCCGATGGCCGTCGCGTAGGTCTCCGCCTCGACTCGCGCGCTGGCCGAGTCGCCGAACTCCGGATTCACCTGCACCTCGGTGGCGAGGCCATCGTCGAAGGCCGCGTCGAAGAGGAAGGCGTCGACGGTGATCCAACCGTCGACGCGGCGGTCGAACATCGTCCTGGAGCCGCGCCCGGCGGGCATGAGGCCCGAGAACGCCGTCGGGTCGGACTCGGTGATGATGTCGGGATCGATGAAGATCGTGCCGCCGAACGGGGGCGGCGACGGGCCGGGGTCGAGCGGGGGCAGGTCACCCTCGGCGCATGCGGCCAGGGCGACGAGAAGGGGCAGGAGGGCCGACCGTCCTGTCGACGTCGAGGGCGCCCTCCCCCCGGCGCTCACCGGCCGCCACCCGACCGGGTGACGCTCGTGCCGTCCAGATAGAGGGCGGCGCCGACCCGGGAGCGGCTCACCGTGAGCTCGTAGCGCAGCCCGTCGCGGGCGACCCGCACGGTCACCGGCGCCTGCGTCACCTCGACGTCCTCCGGGTCCGGACCGGAGCGGAGCACCTCGCTCAGGACGCGCCCGTCCAGGCCGGGCGGCGGGGCTGCTCCCGCCAGCTCGAGGGCGGTGGGGAGCAGGTCGACGTTGCCCGTCGGCACGTCCGACACCACGCCCTCCTTGACGTCCGGCCCCGCCGCGATGAAGGTCGCGCGGATGTCGAAGGGGCTCGAGCTTCCGTGCCCCGCCGAGCCCGCGGCGAGCACGGCGCCCCGATAGCCCCACTCGTTCTCCTCGTCGGTCCAGGAGGCGCTCGTCAGGAGGTCGGCGGAGCGCTCGTGCTCCCAGCCGATGGCCGAGAAGGAGACGGTACCCTCGTAGCGACCCAGGTCCCCGCCATCCGCCGGCGCACGGGAGAACACGGGTCCGATCCATTCGGTGCGCTGCAGCAACTCCACGATCGCGGCGATGCGCTCCTCTCCCCCCTCCGCGACGTGGATCGCGTCCCCGGCCACGACCACGTCGAGCGAGCCGGCCGACTCCTTGAGCCCGGCCTCCACGAGGAGCTGGGTGAGCGAGCGGCTTCCGGTGCGCTCCGTGAAGCCGTGATCGGAGGTCACCAGGATGTTCGTGCGCGCGAGCTCGCCCCGCTCCGCGAGCCCGTCCAGGAGACGGCCGATCTCCGCATCGACCTCCGCGAGCACGGCGAGGGTCCGAGGGGAGCCGATCCCGGTCGCGTGGGCGGTCCCGTCGGGCTCGGTCAGCCAGGCGGCCAGCACGTCGGCGTCGGCCCGGTCGATGCCGATGCGGAGGACCGCGTCCACGGCCCTCGCGACGAGCGGTGTGGAGGGGGAGCCGGGCGCGATCCGGGGGGGCGGGCCCAGCGCCGCTTCGACCACGGGCTCGAGGGTGTCGGGGATCGTGAGCTCATGGTGCACGAGGCCGGCTCCCGCGCCCCGGTGGTTCATGAGCGTGCCCGAGCCGGTGGAGCCCGACGAGGCCGCGAAGAGCGTCAGCCCGCGATCCGCGAGGATCTCGCCCAGGGACGGTGCGGTGAGGAGCGCCCCGCCGGTCGCTTCGTCGATGAGTCGGAGGTCGGCGGCCTGGCCCGCGTCGAGGACCCGCGAGGGATCCACGTCGGGGAGGTAGACCGAGTTGCCGAGCATGCCGTGGCCGGAGGGATGCCGACCCGTGAAGATCGAGGGCCCGTTGACGCGGGTCACCGTCGGGAAGACGGCGTGGTGGGCGAGGCCGCGCACGCCCCCCCGGGCCAGGGCGTCGAGGCGGGGCATGAGGTCGGGCGTGACGTAGTCCGGGCGCAGGCCGTCGACGACGAGGATCAGGACGCGTCCGCGCTCGTCCGCGGGCGCGCACCCGGAGGTGGCCAGGCAGAGGGCGAGCGCCGCGGCCGCCCATCCGGCCCTCCCCGCGCCCGGCCTCATCGGATTCCGGCGGGCCGGAGTCGGAGGATCGGGGTCGGATCTCCGTCGAAGCCGCGCGCGTCCCCGTCGACGGCCAGATAGATCAGCCCGTCCGGCCCCTGGCGAACGTCGCGCAGGCGCTCGGGCCACTGCAGGATCGTCTCCTCGCGATCGACGCGGCGCCCATCGAGCCGGAGGCGGACCAGGCGTCGTCCTCCGAGCCCGACGACGAACATGTCGCCGCGCCAGCGGGGGAAGGCGTCACCCGTGTAGAACATCAGGCCGGAGACGCCGATGGAGGGCACCCACACGTGGACCGGAGGCTCGGTGCCCTCCCGATGCGTGCCTTCGTGGATCGCCGCGCCGGTGCCGTAGTTGACGCCGTAGCCGACCAGCGGCCAGCCGTAGTTGCGGCCGGGGCGGACGAGGTTCAGCTCGTCGCCCCCCTGCGGGCCGTGCTCGTTCAGCCACAGGTCCCCGGTCTCCGGATGGACGGCGAGCCCCTGCGCGTTGCGGTGGCCCCACGTCCAGATCTCGGAACGGGCGTCCGCGCGCCGGATGAACGGGTTGTCGTCCGGGATGCGACCGTCGTCGTGGAGCCGCACCGTGGTTCCGTTGTGGCTCGTCAGATCCTGGGCCGGATGCGCGGCGAGATCTCCGGCGGGTGGCCACTGGCGGTCCCCGACGGTCAGGAAGAGGAAGCCGTCCGCGTCGAAGGCGAGCCGGCCGCCCCACTGCGAGCTCCGGTCGCTGCCGTCCCCGACCGCGTCCGCGTGGAAGATCTCCTCCATCGGGCCGAGGCGGTCGTTCTCGAAGCGGCCCCGAGCCACCGCGATGTTGCCGAGCGAGTCGGGGCCCGGCTTGGTGTAGCTCAGGTAGAGGAGACGGTTCGCCTCGAAGTCCGGATGCAGGACCACGTCGCGCATCCCGGCCTGCTCGCGCCCGTTCATCGATTTCGCGCCGCGGCCGAGGGCGAGGACCTCGGGGATTCCCTGGACCGGATCCGGGAGCAGCGCGCCGTCGCGGACGATGCGCAGACGGCCGGGCCGCTCGGTCACGAGCAGGTCCCCCTCCGGCGTGAAGGCCATGGCGAACGGGTGGACGAGCCCCTCGACCAGCGTGTCGACCCGGAAGTCGTGGTGGGCGCTCTGTTGGACGAAGTCTGCCTCATCGCCCCCGGGCGGCCGCTCGACGGTGTCGCAGGCGATGAGGAGCGGCGCCACGGCGGCGGGCACGAGCGTGGCGTGCCGCAGCGTGCGGGAGCGGGGACTCCCGGATCTCGGAGGGGTCATGGTCTCTCGATTCGCGTCTGGGTGCGCACCGTGGGGGCATCGCCCGCGCGGCGGACGGCGGCTGCCATCATAGGCCGGACGCCCCCTCTTTCGCAGGCCCACGCGGGGCCCCGCCGCGCGCAGGCCCGCCACGTCAGTACATCCTCTCCTTGTCCAACACGTTCCGCATGTCCTCGGTCCGCCCGTCCACCCAGCAGCGCAGGTTGTGGCAGAAGATATCGGTGATCCTGCGGTTCTCGGCGGCCACGGTGCTCGCGGAGTGGGGGCTGACCAGCACGTTGGGCAGGTCCCACAACGGGCTGTCGTCCGGGAGCGGCTCGGTGGCGAAGACGTCCAGGGCCGCGAGCGCGATCCGCCCCGTGCGGAGCGCGTCGACGAGCGCGTCCTCGTCGACGACGCGACCGCGCGCGACGTTGACGAGCACCGCCCCCGGCTTCAGCGCCTCGAGGGCGGCGCGGTCGATGAGCTCCTCGGTCTCCGGCGTGTGCGGGACGGAGAGGACCAGCGCGTCGGCGCGCCCGAGCATGTCGTGCAGTCGGTCGCTCGCGACGAGCTCGTCCACGCCGAGCGCGTCGGCCGTCCGGCTCGAGCCCGGCCGCGCGAGGGCGACGACCCGCATGCCGAAGCAGCGGCCCACCGCGGCCACCCGCCGTCCGATGCTGCCCGCGCCGACGATCGCGAGCGTCCTGCCCTCGAGCTCGTCTCCGCACCAGCGCTCCCAGCGGTGCGCCGCCTGGTCGGCCCGCAGGCGGCGGAGCCCCTTCGCATGGCTGAGGAGCGCCAGGAACACGAACTCGGCCAGCGGCCCGGCGTGGATGCCGCGAGCGGTCGTGACGACCACCTCCGAACCGGCCAGGCCGAGCATCGCGACCCGCTGCCCGACGCCTGCGCTCGTCGCCTGGATCCATCGCACGTGGGGCGCGTCCGCGAGCCCTCCCCGGCCGTCCGCGGAAGGGGTCGGGAAGTCCCACAGCACGGTGGCCCGGCGGAGGTGGCGCAGCCAGCGGGCCTGCTCCTGCGCGCCGCGCACGAAGCCGTCGACGCCCCGATGGTCTCCCGGGTAGCGGGTGGCCGGAAGGAGGTCGGGCTCGTAGATGAGCTCCACCTCGTCCGGGGCGACGGCCGCGATGCGCTCGGCGTGCTCGGGCTCGAGGGGGGAGGTGACGAAGACGACCACCCCGCCCTCGGGTCGTGGCGCCCGGTCGCTCATCGCATGGGAAGGGGCGGTGTGGAGTCCGGCGGCCTGCGGTGCCTCGTCGCCTGCTCGTACGCGTAGGCGATCTCGATCATCGTGCCCTCGTCGAAGGGTCGGCCGAGCAGCTGCAGGCCCGAGGGAAGCGTGCCGAAGACGTAGCCCATCGGGACGTTGAAGGCGGGAAACCCGGTGGGCGGGGAGAGCGTGCCGCTGTTCGCCCCGTACGTGGTGCTCAGGTCGCCGATCAGGCGGGCCGGGTAGTTGTAGGTGGGATAGACGAGGACGTCGACCCCGGCCCGGTCCATCGCGGCCAGGACGGCGTCCTGCAGATCGGAGGTTGCCCGGAGGTAGTCGGGCCAGCGCTCGTGCTCCTCGGGCGCGCCCTCGGCCTCGACCGCGCGGGACAGGCTCGCCTCCAGATACGGATGGTAGTCGCCCGACTCGACGATCTCCTGCATGGTCCGGCGAGGCGCCTCGGGGCGCGTGGCCAGATAGGCGTCGAAGTCGTGGCGCCACCGGCTGATCCCGCGAGGGAAGGCCCGTCGCAGGGAGTCCAGCCCCGGGACGTCGACGTCGTCGACGATCGTCGCGCCCGCCGCCTCCATGTCCGCGAGGGCCTGCTCGATGAGAGCGAGGACCTCGGGGTGGACCCTCGTCGGCTCGCCCTCGTCCTGCGCGTCCGGCACGGCCTCGTCCTGTGCGTCCACGGCCTCGCCCTGTGCGTCCACTCCCTCGTCCGGCGCGCCCGGCTCGTCCCGCGCGCCCGGCTCGTCCTGGACCGGGCTCGGCCGTGGGCCATCCTCCTCGGCGTCGGGCACCTCGAAGAACCGGCGCAGGACCCCGATCCGCTTCCCCTCCAGCCCCGTGGGGTCGAGGAACCGGGCGTAGCCGTCCGGAAGCCGGCCCTGGCCGCGCGCGGTCACCGTGTCCGCCTCGTCGAACCCCGCGATCACGTCGAGGACGGCAACCGCGTCGGCCACCGTGCGGGCCATCGGGCCGCCCACGTCCCGACCGAGGTTCAGGGGAGCGATCCCGTCGCGGCTGGACAGCCCCATCGTCGTGCGGAAGCCCACGAGGGCCTGATGCGACGACGGGCCCCGGATCGAGCTTCCCGTGTCGGTGCCGAGCCCGACCGCCCCCAGGTTGGCCGCGACCGCGGCCGCGGTCCCCCCGCTCGAGCCGGCGGTCACGCGACGCGTGTCGTACGGGTTTCTCGAGTATCCCGGGAGCACCGAGCTGACCGTGAAGGCGCCGCTCGAGGCGAACTCGGCCATGTTGGCCTTGGCCAGCACGATCGCGCCCGCCTCCCGGATCCGACGCACCTGGAAGGCGTCGTCGGGCGGGATCGCCCCCTTGAGCGCGAGGGTCCCGTTCGTCGTCGGGAGATCGCGGGTATCGAAGTTGTCCTTGACGATCACGGGGACGCCGTGCAGCGGCCCGACGAAGCCCGAGGCCGCGAAGGCGGCGTCCAGCTCCCGAGCCCGCTCGAGCGCCGCCGGGTTCACGGTGATCAGGGAATTGATCGACGGGCCCCGCTTGTCGTAGGCCTCGATCCTGTCGAGGTAGTGGAGGACGAGCGCCTCGGCCGTGAGCCGCCCGTCCTGCATCGCCGCATGGATCTCGGCGATCGTGGCCTCCTCGACCACGAAGTCCGGAGCGCACGCCCCGAGGGCGGCCGCGAGCACGAGGCAGGCGCGACGAGCGCGGCGCGCCGCGCCCG
>JBFFWJ010000144.1:0-7707 GCA_041570315.1 Longimicrobiales bacterium
CGAGGTGAGCCCATGAGCGGGTGCCGACCGCACGAGCCCGTGCCTTCCGGCGGAGGGCCGTGCCGTGCGGTCGCCCATGCCACGCCGCGCCAACCTTGGTGCTCGACCATCACCGGCTACGGTCTAGCCGAACTCCGCGACGCGCACGGTGAGCGCCTCGATGCGCTCCTCGTCGACCTCGACGCCGATGCCGGGTCCGGTCGGGACGGCCATCGTCCCGTCCGACACCTCGAACTCGGGCGAGACGATGTCGCGCTCCCAGTAGCGCCGGCTCGCCGAGATGTCCCCGGGAAGGGTGAAGCCCGCGAGCGATGCGAGGGCGACGTTGTGCGCACGCCCGATGCCCGACTCCAGCATCCCGCCGCACCAAACGTCGAGGCCGGCGTCCCTCATCAGGTCGTGGATCGCGCGGCTCTCCCCGAAGCCGCCCACCCGCCCCGGCTTGATGTTGATGATCCGGCAGCTCCCCAGCTCCAGCGCGAGCGCGGCGTCGCCTACCGACTTGATCGACTCGTCCAGGCAGACGGGCGTCTCGATGCGCTCCTGGAGGCGCGCGTGCTCCAGAAAGTCGTCGTACCGCAGCGGCTGCTCGATCATCATCAGGTCGAGCGCGTCGAGCTGCCGGAGCCGGTCCGCGTCGCCGAGACGGTACGCCGAGTTGGCGTCCGCCATGAAGGCGACGTCGGGGAAGCGCTCGCGCAGCCCGGCGAGCATCTCGATGTCGCGCCCGGGCTTGATCTTGATCTTGACGCGGGCGTAGCCGTCCTGGACGTAGCCGGCCACGGCTTCGTGCAGCTCCTCGTCGGTCGGCTTGAGCCCGACGCTCACCCCGACCGGCACGGCGGGGCGGCTGCCACCGAGCTTTCTGGAGAGCGAGACGCCGTCGGCTCGGGCCGCCAGGTCCCACGCGGCCATCTCCACGGCCGCTTTCGCCATCCCGTGGCCGCGGATCCATGCGGCCGGCGACAGGACGTCCCCCGGCCCGAGGGCATCCCGGCCGACGACCCGGGGCAGGATGAAGTCGGTGAGCACGTGCCAGGCGGTCTCCACGGTCTCGTACGCGTACGAAGGATCGTTCGAGGCGACGCACTCGCTCCACCCCTCGTGGCCGTCCCCGTACAGGGTGAGCAGAACCACCCTTCGGTCCTGGCTCCCGCCGCTGCTGATCTCGAAGAACTCCCTGAGCCGCAGCGGGATCTCGCGCAACACCGCTCTCTCGATCCTCATCGCGTGGCCCCGCTCGCCGGAAGCGAGGACTCGAGGAGCGTGAAGACGTCGTCGACCTGCTCCCAGCCGACCCGCATGAGAAACTTGGCGCTCCGCCCGTAGGACTTGTCTCCGAGGATGAAGAAGTTCGGCTCCGGGTTGCGCAGCGTCTCCGGGCCGTGGCCGGACTCCGTGAGACAGTCGGTGGACGAGGAAGCGAGCAGCGCGGCGGCGAGCTTCATCGGGCCCTGCGTGGCCCAGCACTCGTGAACCTGGAGCTGCCGGTACATCCTCGCGTCACCCACCGCACCGACGAGGGAGACGACCCGGTCGACGACGACCTGGTCGGTCGTGCCTTCCGGGCCTCGCAGCGTGACCACGATCCCGGACTCCGAGGGCGCCAGCGCGTCGACCACCGCCCCGAGGCGCACGTCGAGCGGCGTTTCCCGGGCGAGGGCCAGCTCGCGCGCGGCGGCGACCAGCGCCGCCCGCTCCGGCAGGGGGTCGTCGTCCACGGCGTCGAAATCGGGCGACTCGCTGCGGATCGCCCACACGACCTGCGTGTCCGGCGACCGCCGCACGAGCCCGGCGAGGTCGCGGGCCGCGGTCTGGGCCGAGTGTCCCGCGCCGACCAGAAGGATGCGCCGCCCCGCCCATCCGGGGGCGTCGCCGCTGAAGCTCGGAACGTCGAGATCGGGAATGCGGCGGATGATGCGGTCCGCTGCGCTGCGTTCCCCCGGCGCGTGGATGCCTCCGACCCCCAGGGCGTTCGGGGTCGAGTAGGAGCCGCTGCAGTCCAGCACCACATCCGCGCGCTCCACGTGCTCCTCGCCGTCCGAGCCCTGGATGAGCAGGCGGAACGGGACGCTCGTCCGAGCGCCGGTTCCGATCTCGTCGTGCTTCAGAAGCCCGTCCCGGCCGATCTCGAGCACTCGCGATCCGAACCGGATGTGCGGCGCGAGCCGGGGTAGGCGGGCGAGCGGGTCGAGGACGTCGTGGGCGAGCTCGTTGCCCGTGGGGCACCCCTCCCCGCTCGGGACCGCCTGCCCCTCCGCCGCGAGGGCGGCGCGCGCCCGGGGAGAGACGTTCATCGACCATGGGGTGAAGAGGCGGACGTGACCCCACGCCCGCACGTTGCCACCGGCACGGCTCGAGGCCTCGTAGACGCGGAATTCGACGCCGGCCTCCAAGGCCGCCAGAGCCGCGTCGAGACCCGTCGGCCCGGCCCCGATGATCGCGATGCACGTGTCCCGCTTCATCCCCATCGAACTCTCCGTTCAGCCGTGCTGGCGCTCCTCAGCCCTCTCCGCGCGCGAGCACGTACGTCGACGCGCGCTCTCCTCGAACGAACTCCCGAACCTCGTACCCCGCCCGCAGGTAATGCGTGAACGTCGCCCGCGTGGCGGCCCGCCAGGCCCGCGCCAGATCCGGATCGTCGTCCATCAGGGATGCGATGTCCGAAGGAATCTGGACTCCCGTCAGGTCGTTCCCCAACCCCAGCGCGGGAGGGCCCGGCCGCGGATGGGGCTCGTCCGGCTCGGCGCTCAGAGCCAGCGGCAGCTCGGCCAGCCCCACCGGCGATCCCTCGGCCGCTCGCCCGGCACGGTCCGAGCCGACCGACCGCCGCTCGCCGGAGATCGCGGCGCCGCTCTCGGACAGGCCCAGCCGCCCGCGGACCCGGGCGGAGTCGAGCAGCCAGAGCGCGACGAAGCGGTCCGTGCCGATCCCGCGGTGCAGCGGCGAGTCCGTTTGGCCGTACATGTCCTCGACGTACTCCCGCACGATGATGCCGAGCTTGCCGAAGTTCAGGTGGGCGTTGCGCGACTGCAGCGGGTCGAAGGTCCAGAACATCTTGCCGACGCCGAGCTCGAGCATGCGCTCCCGCTGATACGCCTTGAGGGCGCGCCCGAGCCCGCTGTCGCGCGCGTCGCGCCGGACCGCGAGCATGTCCGACCAATGCACCAGCTCTCCGTCCCTGACCCCCGTCATGCCGAACACGAAGCCGACGAGCGCGCCTTCGGCGTCGTAGGCGCCGGCCGAGACGCCCCCGAGGATCTGCGACACCTTCAGGATCGCCGGCGAGACGCGCTCGGAGAAGCCCGCTCCCCACGTCTCGTCCTGGAGCGCCGCGCACTCGCGATACTCCTCGATGGTCTCGAACGGCCGGATCGTGTAGCCGGCCGTCACGCCTCACCCTTCGATCCCACGGCCTCTTCGAGGCGCTGGCGCACGCTCCCGTGCGTCGCCTCGTCCAGGATGTCGAGCGCCGGAAGCCCGGCGAGCCTGTGCACCAGGGCCACGCCCGCCCTCGTGTTCGCCGTGGGTCCCGTCACGAGGTCGAAGTCGCGCTCCCAGCCATGCTGGATCCCGATCACCGCATAGGGGTCGGAGGCCGCGAGGATCGTGAAGACGATGTGGGCATCGATCATCTCGACCAGGGTTCCGCCGTTGTAAGGCTCCAGGGGAGAGGCGCCCGCCTCGACGACCGCGACCGTCGCACCGGTGGCCCCCATCCGGCGCAGCAGGCCCGCGATCGCCTCCCGGTACTCCTCCTCGGGACAGACGCTGGTGGGCAGTCCCGCGTCCGCGAAGTCGAAGATGAAGTCGGCCCCTGCGTCGCGCATCGTCAGCGTATCGTGCCAGCGTCCCGCCCCGGTCAGCTTCGCGGCGACGACGGTGTGGCCGAGCTTCTTGAGCTCCCGGACCGCGACGCGCGCGGAGTAGGTCTTTCCGGACGACATCGACGTGCCGGCGACGAGGACCACCGGAACCTCGAACGGAGCCTCCGGTGGCTCGGGCACGTGATCGCGCATGTTGGTCGCGCGCCCGTTCACGAGCAGATGCCCCAGATAGCGGACGGGCATCATCGCCTTGGAGAACCGCGACAGGGAGGTGGCCCGGCCGAAGCACCCGCCCTCGGTGAGGCAGTCCATGCGGAGATCCTCGCCGACCTCCTCGAAGGAGCCGGTGGCCTCGAGCGTGGCGAAGCGCCGGGCGAAGGCCCCGACCAGACGGTCGCCCGGCAGCGGCTGGACCTTGCGGCCGGTCACCAGCTCGAACCCCGAGTCGAGGAAGCGGTGCGGGATCACCTCGGCCATCACGAAGTCGCCGGCCCTCCAGACGTCGCGGGGCAACGGCTCGCACGGAAAGGGCCAGGCCGGAAGCTCCGCGATGCGGGTCAGCGAGCCGAGCATCGGCTGGGCCATCACACCGCCTCCGTCAGACCGTCACCGGCCGCTGCGCGGGAGCGAGCATGAGCCGCGCCAGCAGCGCGCACCGATCGATGGTCGGAGCGATCACGATGTGCTCGTGATCGGCATGGGCGCCGTCGCCGACGCAGCCGAGGCCGTCCAGCGTGGCGGTGAACAAGCTCGTCGTGTTCCCGTCCGACCCGCCCCCGGCCATCGTCTCCTGGAGGGAGAGGCCGAGCTCCTCGCCCGCCGCCCTGGCCTGCTCCCACAGCGCTCGATTCCTGGGCGTGCGCTCCAGCGGCGCCACGGCCACGCCGCCCTCGACCACGATCTCCACGCCCGGCACCCTGGGACGGATCGCCCGCACCGCATCCTCGAGCCTGTGCCCGTTCTCGACGGTCGTGACGCGCACGTCGACGCTGGCGCGGGCCACGGGCGCGACCACGTTGGGGCGGATCCCGCCATCGATGATGCCGACGTTGACCGTCGTCCCCCGCTCGGGGTCGTTGAGGGCGTGCAGCTCCTGGATGACGTGGGAGAGCTCCAGGATCGCGCTCGCGCCGAGCTCCGGCTCGAGGCCGGCGTGCGCGGCGCGGCCCTTGATCGCGACCTCGAAGCGCCCCACGCCCTTGCGCGCGGTCTTGATCCGTCCCTCCAGGCCGAGCGACGGCTCGAGGATCAGCGCACGGTCGGCGGCCCTGGCCAGCCGCCGCACCCACGGCTTGGAGTCGGGGCTGCCGACCTCCTCGTCCGCGTTCATGAAGAGCACCGGCGTGACCTCGGGCTCGCGCTGCATCCTCCGGAGCACCCGCAGCGCGAAGAGCATCATCGCGAGGCCGCCCTTCATGTCCAGCGTTCCCGGCCCGTGCAGGCGGCCGTCGACCACCTGGACGGGCATGCGCTCCACGGTGTCCAGCGGCCACACCGTGTCGGTGTGGCCGACGAGGAGCTGCGACGGGCGTCCCCGGGCGCGACCCTTGGGCCGCGCGTAGAGGTGATCACCGCTCACGCGGCCGGGGATGATGCGCACGTCGTAGCCGAGCTCCTCGAGAAAGGGACCGAGCAGGGCGTGCGCGCCGGCGATCGTCTCCGGCCGGTTCGTGGGCGTCTCGACGAGCACGAGTCGCGACAGGAAGTCCACGAACTCGTCCGACATCGCTCGAGCGTGCCCGAGCATGCGATGCGCCTCCTCCTGCGCCTCCTCCCCCGAGCGGCTCCGCTCGGTCGCCGTCTCCGCCATGCCTAGCGGCTCCAACCCCTGTGGAAGGGGAACGCGAAGGTCTGCGAGACCTCGGCATAGCGCCCGGGCGCCACGTACGCGAGGAGCGGCGCCCGGAACACGAGCTGCTCGTCGTCCTTGTCGGAGCGTCGGATCGCCTCCTCCGACACGTGCGCCTCGACGACGCGCCCGGTGATCAGGCTGTTGTGGTCGAAGTCGTCGTAGATCCGGTGCGTCTCGCACTCCAGATAGAGGTACGCGTCCTGGAGCAGGACCCCGTCCACGACCCGGGCCGGGAGGGTCTCCAGCAGAGCGAGGGAGGGCTTGCTGTCGTCCTCGCAGCGGGGCGCGGCCGCCAGGCTCGCGAACAGCACCTGCGAGGGCTTGGGGAAGCTCACCGTGAAGGCCCGCTCGCGCAGGGCGTTCTGGTACGTGCGGTGCGCGGGCGTGCACGCGAACCCGAAGAAGTTGCCCCAGCCCATGGGCATGGCGAGGTGCTTCGGCGCCAGGTCGTGGCCGCCGTCGGGCTCCCTGGTGCCCACGATGACCAGCGGGGCGACCTGGAAGAAGCGCTCCCAGATCGGGTGCTCGGCGCCGAGCGACACGAGATCGGGCGTGGAGATCGGATTCGAGTCGTGTTCGTCCATGGCTAATAAAAACCCGCGCGCCGGTAGCTCTCGTCCAAGAGCTCCACCGGATGGACGACGCCCTCGCGCGCTCCGGCCAGCCGCAGGCCCGCCCCGATCTGCATCATGCACCCCGGATTGGGCGTGCACGCCGCGTCCGATCCGGCCTTTCGCACCGGGGCGACGTTGTCGCCGCCGATTCGTCCGCCGAGCTCGGGGTGGGTGATCCCGTAGATGCCGGCGCCGCCGCAGCACTCGTCCGCCCGGTCGACGATGCGAACCTCCAGGCCCGGAATCGCCGCCAGGACGTCGAGCGGCGGCTGCCGCACCCCCTGCCCGTGCAGAAGGTGGCAGGGATGGTCGTAGGCCACGGTGCAGTGGACGGCGGCGCCGGGCCGTGGCCCGACCTCGGCCAGGAGCTCCGTGACGTCGCGGACGCACGCCTCGAAGGCCGTCGCCCGCTCGGCCCACTGCGGGTCCGACTCGAGCAGCGCCCCGTACTCCTTCATGGCGGCCCCGCACCCCGCGGTGTTGACCACGACCAGGTCCACGCCGGAGCGCTCGAACGCGTCGATGTTCGCCCGGGCCAGGGCACGGGCCCGTCCCAGGTCTCCCCCGTGGGCATGCAGCGCGCCGCAGCACTGCTGGCCGGTGACCTCCACCACGTCGAACCCGTTCGCCCGCAGCACCCGGACCGTGGCCCGGTTGAGATGCCGGTACAGGCCGTCCTGCACGCACCCGACCAGGACGGCCACCCGCCCCTCACGCGCCTGCGGCCGGGGAGCCGCGATCGCCCCGTCCACGGCGCCGCCACCCGGTGGCCTCCAGGGCGTCGAGGCGGCGAGCATCGCGAGGCCCAGACGCACGCTGCGGAGGGGTCCCGCCCCGGGCGCCAGCCGGGCCCCGAGCGCGGCCAGCCCCGTGGCGCGGACCAGCCTGCCCCCGAGGAAGGCCGCGCCGCGGAGGGTGGACGAGCCCATCACGGCGAGCAGGAGCCGGGTGAGCGCTCCCTGCGACCGGTGCCGTGCCGCGGTGTCACGCGCGAGCTCGAGCAGCGTGCCGTATTCGACGCCCGAAGGGCACACGGGCTCGCACGCCCGGCACCCGAGGCAACGGTCGATGTGGGTGCGGAAGGCGCGCGACGCCGGATCGAGCCTGCCCTCCACGACGGCGCCCATGAGGTGGAGGCGACCGCGCGGAGAGTCGGCCTCGTCGCCGAGCCGCACGTACGTCGGGCACGCGGGAAGACAGAAGCCGCAGTGCACGCAGGGCAGCAAGCGCTCCTTCTGCGCTTCGAGGGCGGCCGCGAGCTCGGCCGATCCGGACGGCGACGTCATCGCTCGCCCCGCCACAGCACGGCGTGGGGATCGAAGGCGCGGGTCAGCCGCTCCGCGAGCTCCTCCTCACCGGACGAGGGCCGCGACCCCAGCTCGGCCCCGCTCGTCCCGGCCGGAGCGCGCGCGAC
>JBFFWJ010000145.1:0-7704 GCA_041570315.1 Longimicrobiales bacterium
CAGGAACACCAGATGGCCACCGTCGAGGACCGGGATCGGCAGCAGGTTCAGCACGGCCAGGTTCACGCTGAAGAGAGCCATGAACCGCAGAAACTGGTCCACGCCCGCCGCGGCTGCCTGGCCCGACGCCTGCCCGATCGTCACGATGCTCCCCACCGAGCGGGGCGAGATCCCGCCGGTGACCAGGTCGCGCAGGAAGCCGAGGATGACACCGGTGATGGCGACGGTCTCCTCGTAGCCCGTCACCACCGCCTCCGCGAGCCCCACCGGCCGGTACGTCACGTCGTAGGCCGGCGGGAGGATGCCCGCCCTCCCCACGACCCGTACGGAGCCGTCGCGCTGCACCTCCTCCTCGGAGTCCAGGGTGACCGCCCGCACGAGCTGCCGGCCCTCCCGCTCGACCGTGATCTCGACGCGCTCTCCCGGCCGCGCCTCGATCTGCTCGGTGAAGGTCCACCAGTTCAGGGTGGGCTGCCCGTCGACCGCGATCACGCGGTCTCCCCCCTCGAGCTCACCCCTGTCGGCGGGCGAGCCGGGATTGACGAGGCCGACGCCCGCATCCACCCAGGGCGAGATCGAGGTGACCAGCTCCAGGCGCTCCTGCTCCGAGGCCGGAACCTCGATGCGCACGGCGCGCGTGGGCTCGACGAGACCGATCGTGACGGGTCCCGGCTGGCGGTCGAAGAGGCCGCGCTGCACGGCGCCCCAGTGCTCGACGCGCTCTCCGCCGATCTCGACGATGCGACTGCCCGGCTCCAGGCTGCCCAGCGCCTCCGTGCCGGCCGGCAGGGCCGCCGCCTCGACCATGCCCACCCGTGTCGTCGCAAGCTCCTGCACCCCGTACCGGGCGGCCAGGAACGTGTAGGCGCCGAAGGCGAAGAGCATGTTCATGATCACGCCCGCGGAGATCACCAGCGCGCGCGCCCAGATCGGCTTCGAGTCGAAGTCCTTGTCACTCGGAGTCCGGGGAGGACCTTGCGCGGCCCCGCCCTCGATGCGCTCCATGACCTCGTCGTCCATCCCGCCCATCTTCACGTAGCCGCCGAGCGGGATCGCGCTCAGGACGTACTCCGTCTCCCCCCTGGTGTACCCGAGCACCTTGGGGCCCAAGCCGATCGAGAACCGCTGTACCTCGATGCCGACCGCCTTCGCGGCCGCGAAGTGGCCGAGCTCGTGCACGAAGATCAACACCCCGAGCACGATCACCGTCGCCAATATCGTCATGAAGCCTTCCCAGTCCTTGCTTCGGAGAGCCGCCGCACCGTCTCCGCGGCCACCGCCCGCGCCGCGCCGTCCGCGGCCATTACGTCGCCCAAGTCGTGGATCTCGTCCGAGCCCACCTTCTCCATCGCCCCCTCCACCACCGCCGCGATCTCCGGAAAGCGGATCTTCCGCTCCAGGAACGCCGTGACGGCGACCTCGTTGCTCGCGTTGTACACCGCGGGCGCGCACCCTCCGCGCCGCCCCGCCTCCTGACCGAGCCCGAACATCGGGAAGGCCTCCCCGTCGATCTCGTCGAAGGTGAGGGGAGACGAGCGCACCGGGTCATACGTCCGCAGCTCCTCGTCTTCGACCCTTTCAGGATAACTGAGCGCATACAGGATCGGCAGTTCCATCGTCGGGAAGCCGAGCTGGGCGAGCACCGAGCCGTCCACGAACTCCACGAAGGAGTGGATGACCGACTGGGGGTGCACGACCGCGCCGATCGCGTCGTAGCCCAGACCGTACAGGAAGTGCGCCTCGATCACCTCCAGCGCCTTGTTGGCCAGGGTCGCGGAGTCGATCGTGATCTTCGCGCCCATGTCCCACGTCGGGTGCCGCAGCGCCTCCTCGGGTCCTACGGTCCACAGCTCCTCGGCGTTCCGCAGGCGAAAGGGGCCACCCGAGGCCGTCAGGACGACCCGCTGGACGCGGTCCCTGCCGTGGCCCTCCAGGCACTGGAGGATGGCGCTGTGCTCGGAGTCGATCGGCACGATGTCGGCGCCTCCCCGCCGCGCCGCGTCCAGCACCCGGGCGCCACCCGCCACGAGCGACTCCTTGTTCGCCAGCGCGAGCCGGTGACCTGCCTCGAGCGCGGTCAGCGTCGGCTCGAGGCCGGCCGCGCCGACGAGCGCGTTGAGCACGACGTCCACGTCGGGATCCGACGCGACCTCGAGGAGGGCTTCTCGGCCCGACGACCAGTGCGTGCGTCCGTCCGACGCCGGCAGCCCGATGCGCTCGTCGCACAGAACCGCTCGCCGGGGACGGTGCTCCGCCACCTGCTCCCCGAGCGCCTCCGCACGCCGATTGGCGGCGAGCGCCACGACCTGGAAGCGCTCCCGATGGCGCGCCAAGACCCGGAGCGCGCTCCGCCCGATCGAGCCCGTGGACCCGAGCACCGCGACGCGGATCATCGCGCCCCGCGGGTCCGCCTCACCCCCCGCCTCCGAGCGCAGCGAGGGCCACGTACGTCAGCGGCAGGGTGACGATGAGCGCATCGAGACGGTCGAGCACGCCACCGTGGCCGGGGAAGAACGTCCCCGAGTCCTTCACACCGGCCTCGCGCTTCATGACCGACTCCGCGAGGTCCCCGAAGACCGCGCCCACGCCCAGGGCCGCTCCGACCCCGATGCAGGCCAAGATCCCGGGCTCGAAGCCGGGTAGGCGTGGCCCCGCCACCACGTGCCACGCACCGGCCGCCGCCCCCGCTCCGACGACGTCGCCCCAGAAGCCGACCCAGCTCTTGTTGGGGCTGATCGTGGGCGCCAGCTTGCGCCTTCCCCACGCGGTCCCCGCGAAGTAGGCCGAGGCGTCGCCGACCCAGGTCGCCGCCAGGGGCAGCGCCAGCACCAGAAGTCCGGCCCACGGATCCGCCGCCTCCGCCGACCACCCCCGAGTGCCTGGAAGGGCGTGGAGCAACGGGATCACGGACAGGGACAAGCCGGCGTAGAGGGCTCCGAACACCGTGAGGGCGGCGGCGGGGAGGGGGCGATTGGTCGGACCCCTTCGGAAGGTCGTCATCGCGAGCGCGAGCGCGGTGGTGACGCCGAGCACCCCGAGCGCCCAGGGGGCGAAGTCCTGGAAGCCCGGCCGCCACGCGGCCGCCAGCACGAGGGCCGCGGCTCCGCTCGCGCCGAGCCACGTGAACGGCTCGATCCCCGTCGCGGCCCCGAACCGGTAGACCTCGATCGCCCCGAGCGCCGCGAAGGCGGCGAGCGGCAGCGCGAGGATCCATCCGCCGACGTACAGGAGGGCCAGGACCGCGGGGATGCCGACGGCCGCCACCGCGACCCGTTTCGTGAGCTCGCTCACCGACGGGCCGGGCGTCGGGACCCGGGTCGGCGGCTCACGGGGCCTGGACGCGGCCGAACCTGCGCTCGCGGTGCTGGTAGTCGAGAACCGCCTCGAACAGGTGCCGGCGATCGAAGTCGGGCCAGAGCACCGGCGTGATGTGCAGCTCGGTGTAGGCCAGCTGCCAGAGCATGAAGTTGCTGATCCTGAACTCGCCCGAGGTCCGGATCAGCAGGTCGGGACTCGGCAGGCCCCGGGTGAAGAGCGTATCCTCGAGCGCACGCGCGTCGATCTCTTCGGGCTCGATCTCACCGCGACGCACGCGCTCGGACAGCAGGCGCGCCGAGCGCAGGAGCTCCTCACGACCCCCGTACGAGATCATGAGATTGAGCCGCAGCACGCCGCCCCCGCGCGTGGTCCGCGTGATCGCGTCCACCTCGCTGCGGGTGGCGCGGTCCATCCGGTCCAGATCGCCCAGCACCCGCACCTCGACCCCCTGACGCACGAGCTCTTCCCGCTCCTGTCGGGCGTACAGCTGGAGGAGCCCCATGAGCGCGGATACCTCGTGCGGCGGCCGCCCCCAGTTCTCCGTCGAGAAGGCGAACAGCGTGAGGACCTCGATGCCCGCCTCGATCGCGCCCTCGATCGCCTCCCGTACCGCCTTCATGCCCTCCCGATGCCCCAGGTGTCGCGGGAGGCCCCGCTCCCTCGCCCAGCGCCCGTTTCCGTCCATGATGACGGCCACGTGACCGGGCCGGTCTCCACTCAGGCGAATCCGTTCGAGAAGCTCGGAGGACATGACGTCGGGCGGGACGGACGGCCTAGATGGCCATCACCTCCTCCTCCTTGTGCTTGAGCAGCTCGTCGATCTTCTCCGTGTACTCCTGCGTGAGCTTCTCGACCTGCTCTTCGCGCCGCCGGCCCTCGTCCTCCCCGAGCTCGTGGTCCCGCACGAGCTGGTGGATCTCGTCACGCACGAGGCGCCGGGCGTGACGGATCGAGACCCGCCCCTCCTCGGCCATCTTGTGCAGGACCTTCACGTACTCCCTGCGGCGCTCCTCGTTGAGCGAGGGGATCGGCACCCGGATCACGTTGCCGTCGTTCTGAGGGTTGAAGCCGAGATCCGCCGACATGATCGCCTTCTCGATGTCGCCGATCAGGGACTTGTCGAACGGCTGGACCACGATGAGGCTCGCGTCGGGCGTGCTCACGGTGGCAACCTGGTTGACCGGCATCCTCGACCCGTACGCCTCCACGCGCACCGTGTCGAGCAGCGCGGGGGTGGCCTTACCGGTGCGCACCGTCGCGAACTCCCTGCGGATGGCGTCCAGCGCATCCTCCATGCGCTGCTTGACCTCGTTGACGGTCGGCATCAGGACCTCCGATTCAGGGGAAGCGCTTCCTGGGGCTACGAGACGAGCGTGCCCACGCGCTCGCCTCGAATGGCGTCGGCGACCGCGCCAGGATGCCCCAGGTCGAGGACGATGATGGGTAGCTCGTTGTCCTTGCACAACGACACCGCGGCCGCGTCCATGACCGCAAGCTCTCGAGTCATCACCTCCTGAAAGGTGATCGACGGGATGAACTCCGCGTCGGGGTCCTTGGCCGGATCGGCGGTGTAGACACCCTGGACCTTGGTCGCCTTGATGACCACGTCGGAGCCCATTTCGATCGCGCGGAGGACCGCGGCCGTGTCGGTGGAGAAGTAGGGGTTGCCCGTGCCGCCCGCGAACAGCACGACGCGCCCCTTCTCCATGTGGCGCAGCGCGCGGCGGCGGATGTAGGGCTCGGCGATCTGCTCCATGCGGATCGCCGTCATCACGCGCGTGTCGATCTGCTTGTCCTCCAGGAGATCCTGGACGGCCAGCGCGTTGATGACCGTGCTCAGCATGCCCATGTAATCGGCCTGGACCCTGTCCATGCCGCGCTCGGACGCGATCGCTCCGCGCACGATGTTCCCACCACCGATCACGATGCCGAGGGAGACACCCATGTCGACGATGGACCGGATCTCGTCGGTGAGCTGATCGACGACCGTGGGCTCGATGCCGAACCCGCGGTCGCCGGCGAGCGCTTCGCCGGACAGCTTGAGCAGGACCCTGTTGTAGCGGAGCTCCGAACGCGCGTCGCTCATCCAGCTTCCTCCTGCAGACCCGTCAACCTGCCGCTCGTCCCCCGTGCCGGCGCGTCCAGGGGCCCTGGCTACTTCTCGCCGACCTTCATTCGCGCGAAGCGGGCGACCTCGATCTTCTCGCCCGTGCGCGACGACACCTCGGTGATGAGCTCGGCGATGGTCTTGTCGGGGTCCTTCACGAAGGGCTGCTCCAGGAGCACGCTCTCCTTGAAGAACTTCTTCAGCCTGCCCTCGACGATCCTCTCCGCGATGTTGTCGGGCTTGCCCTCTTCCCTGACCTGCTCCAGGTACACAGAGCGCTCGCGGTCGATCACGTCCTGCGCGATCTCGTCCTGGGACACGGCCAACGGCGCGGTCGACGCGATGTGCATCGCCAGGTCCTTGGCGAGCGCCCGGAAGTCGTCCGTATTCGCGACGAAGTCCGTCTCACAGTTGACCTCGACGATCACGGCGGTCTTGCCGTCGAAGTGGATGTAGGATCCGATCACACCCTCGTTCGCCGACTTCTCGGCGCGCTTGGCGGCCTTGGCCGCGCCCTTGGCGCGGAGAAGGTCGATGGCTCTCTCCAGGTCCCCGTCGGTCTCCTGGAGCGCCTTCTTGCAGTCCATCATACCCGCGCCCGTGGCATCGCGAAGCTTCTTCACGTCCTTGGCGCTGATCGTCGTCACGTCGCTCATCGTGCTCTCTCGGTTTGTCGGCCCGGTTCGGCCGGATCATGGAAAGAGGCGGCGCGGCCCGCACGTGATCGGGTCCCCGCGCCGCCTCTCGTCCGTCTGCTCAGTCCGACGTGCGGGGAGGGACCTGTCCAGCGCCTTCGGACGCCGCCGGGTCCGCCGCACGCCTACTCGTCCTTCTTCGATTCGGTTTCCTCGGCTTGTGCACCCGCCGCGGCGACCTCGGCCGTGTCGGCCGCCTCGGCGCTCTCCGCGCTCCCCTCGACGGCGTCACCGGCCTCCGGCGATCCGCCCTCCTCCTGCTCCGAACCCGGCTCGCCCTCGCCACCTTCGCCACCGCGGTGCTGGGCGATGACCTCCGGCTTCGGACGGCGCTTGCGCTTGGGGCGACGGCGCTTCGGCGCCTGCTTCTCCGTCGTCTCTCCCGTCTCGGTCGAGTACGTCGTCGCCTCGAGCTCGTCCACGCGCCGCAGCTCGGCTTCCGGGACCTCGCCGCGCGCGGTCTCGATCGAGTCCGCGATCGCCTTCGCGATCAGCGTCACGGACCGGATCGCATCGTCGTTTCCGGGCACGGGATAGTCGATCAGCTCCGGGTCGGCGTTCGTGTCGGTGATCGCGACAATCGGAATCCCGAGCTTCGCGGCCTCCTTGACCGCAATCCCCTCCCGTCGCGCGTCCACGACGAAGATCGCCCCCGGAAGGCGGCCCATGTCCTTCACACCCTGCAGATACTTGTCGAGCTTGAGTCGCTCGCGCTCGAGAAGGAGCCGTTCCTTCTTCGTGTAGAACTCGAACGCGTTCTCCTCGGCACCGCGCTCGAGCTCCTTGAGCCTGCGGATCTGCTGGCGGATCGTCTGGAAGTTCGTGAGCATTCCGCCGAGCCAGCGCTCCGTGACCCAGAACGAGCCGCTGCGTCGGGCCTCCTGCTCGACGACTCCGCGAAGCTGCCTCTTCGTGCACACGAAGAGAACGCGATCCCCGCGGAGGACGACCTCGCGGACGGCCTGCTGCGCGACCTTGAGGCGGTCGAGCGTCTTGCGCAGGTCGATGATGTGGATCCCGTTGCGCTCGGTGAAGATGAAGGGCTTCATCTTCGGATTCCACCGGCGCGTCTGGTGGCCGAAGTGGACGCCGGCTTCCAGCAGCTGGTCGAGACGTACGTCGGACATGTGACTCTTCTCTTCGCGTGGGGCCGATGTACGCCCCGGTCAGGATGTCAACGCGGCCCGGAGCCGCGCCGTCGAACGGTCAGAAGATCAGCGCTTCGAGAACTGGAAGCGCTTTCGCGCTTTGGGCTGGCCGGGCTTCTTGCGCTCGACCTGGCGCGCGTCCCGCGTGAGCAGCCCACGCTCGCGCAGAGCGGGCCGCAGCTCCTCGTCGTACGCGACGAGGGCACGGGCCAGACCCATGCGCACCGCGTCCGACTGACCCGTGAGGCCGCCGCCGTGGACCCGGACCTGGAGGTCGAACTGGCCCTCCACCCCGGCCACCTTCATGGGCTCCTCGAGCCGGATCTGATGTGTGCGGCGAGGGAAGTAGTCGGTCATCGAGCGACCGTTCACGTTCCACTCTCCGCTACCCGGGCGCATCAGGATGCGGGCCACGGACGTCTTGCGTCGCCCGACC
>JBFFWJ010000146.1:0-7675 GCA_041570315.1 Longimicrobiales bacterium
CCGGACGCGATCTGAGCCCGGTCCGCCGAAGCGGGCCCAGGGGGTCCACGCACGGTGCCGGGGCATTCTCGAGGATCGTCTCCAGCAGCGCTCCGGGCCGGGACGCGTCGCCCCCGAGCGCGTCGGCGAGCCGGGAGATCGAGTCGCGGCGCATCTCGTGCTCCTCGTCCTGGTCCTCGGCGGCCAGGAGGCCGTAGCGTACGCGCTCGTCGACGTCCGCGCCCGCGAGCCAGCCCGCCAGCGTGGGGTTGTCATGCGTGCCGATCAGGGCGACCAGGTCCCGCGTGGGGGCACGCAGCGGCTCCTCGCCGGTGGCGAACTCGGCGAGGAACGTTCCCGGCACGTCATGGCGCCGCAGCGCCCGGCGAACTTCGGCCGGCACGACGCCGAGATCCTCTCCGAACATCTCACACCGGTTGCGGTGCGATTCGAGCGCGAGGACGGCGAAGAGCTCCTCGGCGGGATAGCGCACGTACGTCCCCCCGTTCAGAGGGGCTCCGTGCGGGATCCAGTACAGGCGGGCCAAGGCCATGACGTGGTCGATCCGCAGGAGGCCGCCGAGCCTCGCCTGGTGCGCCAGGCTGGCGGCGAAATAGGCGTGCCCCTCCCGCCGGGAGGCCCCGGGGAGCACCGGTGCGAATCCCCAGTTCTGTCCGCTCGGAAACCCGCGGTCCGGCGGGGCGCCGACGGACATGCCCGACGCGAAGAGCTCCTGGCGGGACCAGGGGTCGTAGCCGTCCGGGTGGACGCCGACCGGGAGGTCGAGGCCCAGTCGGACGCCCACGGCGTCGAGGCTTCGCAGCAGCTCGGCCAGCTGTGAGGCGACCATCGTCTGCGCGGCGAGGTGGAAGGCCTCCTCGTGCGGATCCACGAGCTCGTAGGGGATCGCGCCCGACCGCGCCGGCTCCGGCCAGCGCCGCCAGTCCCGGCCGAGCCGTGCCTGGGCCCCGCGGAAGCGAGCGTAGCGCTCCAGCTCGTGGTCCGGTCGTAGCGGTGGGGGCGGCGGCAGCCCGGCCAGCGCGGCGCGCACCTCACGGTCGGCCCGGGCCACGTCGAGCCGCGGGACCAGCCCTTCGGCCGGCCGGTGCCGGTCGCCCAGATCTAGCACGAGCTCGCTCCAGAAGAGACGGGTGACCGGCGAGTACGGGCTGGGCTCGGAAGGAGGCTGGTTGAAGGTGGGGAGCAGGGGGAGCACCGTGACGACGTCGCCTCCCCGGGAGGCCGTCCACCTGCAGAGGGATTCCAGGTCGCGGAGGTCGCCGACGGACCGGCTGCGTCGGGAGCGGAGCGCCGACAGGTGCGCGCCCACGCCCCACCCGCGGCTCGCGCCCGGACGGTGCCACGCCCGGGCGGGAGCCGACACGATGCTGCACGTCTCGGCTGGACCGGCCGTGTCGAGCGTGAGCCGGTGGTAGCCGGGCGGCAGGACGGGCAGGGTGGCGTTCGCGTCGTCCGGCGGCGCCAGGTGGAGCGCGGAGCCATCCTCGAGGTCGATGCGCGCGGCGACGGGCCGTCCGTCTCGGAGTCGCCCGGCGCGGAGGTGGCGGTCGCGGAGGTGGCCGTCCCAGGCGACCAGGACCGGCGGGACCGGTCGGCTCTCGAGGGCGGCCCGGTGCGCGGCCAGCGCGCCTTCGGCGTCGGCGGGGTGGCGAAGCTCCCCCCCGAGCGCGGCACAGACCGCGACCAGGGTGTCCGGTCCGACGGAGACGTGCCGACCGAGGTCGTCGGTGTACTCCGTGGCGACGCCGAGCGCCTCGGCGAGGACTCGGAGCGCTTCCAGCTCCGTCATGGCTACGCTCCGTTCGGCGCATGCCGAGCGGCTCGTGGGCTCAGCGGCCGGAAGGTAGAGCCGGCTCCGTGCGCCGGCAATCGGCGAAGCGCGTAACTCTTTGTGTCAAGGTATCTTGGGGCGCCCGACCATGTGACGCGCCGTTGCGGCGCGTGGCCTCAGTCGGTGATCGAGGTCGCGATCTTGCGCACCTCGTCGCCGATCCCGAGAAAGGCCTCGACGCAATCGGGGTCGTAGAGGGTGCCGGCCTCGTCACGCAGGTGCGCGAACGCGGCCTCCAGCGCCCAGGCCCTCTTGTACGGCCGGCTCGACGTGAGGGCGTCGAAGACGTCGGCCACCGCGACGATCCGGCCGACCAGGGGGATCTGCGTGCCGATCAACCCTCGCGGATACCCCGAGCCGTTGAGCCGCTCGTGGTGGGTGAGCGCGATCTCGCTGCCGAGGCGCAGGATGTGGCCGCTGCAGTCCCGCAGGATCTCGTGGCCGATCTCGGCGTGCCGCTTCATCTGCGCGAACTCCGAAGACGACAGCGACGAAGGCTTGAGGAGGATGTGGTCCGGCACGCCGATCTTGCCCACGTCGTGCAGGGGGGCGGCCTTGTACACGCTCACGGGGTCGAGGCCGTCCTCGAGGTCGATCCTCTCCGCGATCAGCCGGGAGTACGTGGCCATGCGCTCGATGTGGCCGCCGGTTTCCCAATCGCGGTACTCCATCGCCCGCGCGAGGCTCAGGATCGTCTCCTCCTCTCGCTCCATGATCGCCGCGGTCGCGACGGCGACCTCCTTGTGGAGCCATTCGGCGCGGCGCTCCGCCGAGCGCTGCCCGTCTCGAAGCGCGAGCATGTTGCGCACGCGGATCCGGACCTCGTCCCGGTCGATGGGCTTGCGCAGGAAGTCGCTCGCTCCCGCGAAGAGCGCCGACGTCCGCGTGTTCCGCTGCGCGTCCGCGGTCACCATGATGATCGGGATCTGCGGCGACGGGTGGGTGGCCCGGAACTCCTGGATCAGCTCGACGCCGTTGAGGTCCGGCATCTGGAAGTCGGTGATGAGGAGGTCGGGAACGCGCTCGGACCAGGCCTCCACGAACTCGCGGGGGCTCGTGTAGACGTGGGCCTTCGCCGTGCCCAGCTCCTCGACGACACGCGCCAGGTACGTGGCGATGACGTCCTCGTCGTCGACCACCGCCACGACGAACCTGTCGTCCGCCTCGGGCCCCTGGACGCCGCTCGCGTCGGGCGCGGGCAGCGCCGCCGCGTGGAGAGGAGGTGCGAGGGTCACGGACGCTCAGGGCGAGTCGGCAGCTCAGGTCGAGTGGGCAGCTGAGGTCGAGCGTGCATCAGGCGCCGTGTCGCGACACGTTTCCAAGCGGACGCGCTCCGGGCCTCGGACGAGGACCGTGCGGTGCGCGGGGTGTGTGCGTGGCGGCGCGCTCCGAACCCGTGCATGCGGTCGGTGGGAGCGCGATGACGGCCGATCTTGCCATGTGCCCTCGAGCGTGAGGCGGCGCCGCGGCGGTCGGCGCGGGGATGCGTTACAGCACGGCGTGGGCCGGGGCGGGGGCGGGAACGGTGGCCGTTTCGGGCCGGAATCCCGCCACATCTTTGCCGATTCGGGGCAAAGTGTGTCGCGACGCGGGCTTCGGTGACCGGGCTGCCGGTCATGGCGGCCCGGAGCGGCAGCCCCTAGCTTCGACGTACCTGCCCGTTTCCCACAGACGGAGACCTGCCATGATTCTCGGCAAGGCCGCGGGGCTCGGGGTCGGGGGCCTGGCCCTCGCGCTGGCCGCGGTGTCGGGCATCGCGTCGGCCCCGGCGCCGGACGACCTCCCCACCGTGACCGTGTGGCACAGCCCCACCTGAGGATGCTGCATCCGGTGGGTGGGTCACCTACGAGACAACGGATTCGACGTCGAGCTGATCGAGGTCGATGACGTCGCGGTCGTGCAGGAAGAGCACGGCGTCGCCGCAGGCGTGCGGGGATGCCACACGTCGATGGTCGGGGAGTACGTGGTCGAGGGCCACGTGCCGGCCGACCTGATCCAGCGCTTCCTGGAGGAGGAGCCCGACCTGATGGGGATCTCGGTCCCCGGCATGGTCGTGGGACCTCCCGGCATGGAGGGAGCCGAGCCGGTCCCCTACGACGTCGTCACCTTCGACCGGGACGGCAACACGAGCCTCTACGAATCGCGCCCGGGCAAGGCCCGGTCCGCTTCGAACTGAGGCGTCGACCGTCGGCGCCGGCCGCGCGAGGGCAGCGGCCAGCCGAGCGAGGGCAGCGGCCAGCGGTGCGAGGGTAGCGACCAGCCGTGCGAGGGTAGCGGCCGGCGGTGCGAGGGTAGCGGCCGGCCGGCGACCGGTGGCGCCGGAACCGTTCGGCCCCGCGCCCGCTCGCGGTCCGCGCGGGCGCCGCGCGGGTCACGGGCTGCGCAGCGGAACCGGCTCTCGGCCCTCGCCCCCGCGGGGCGCGGCCGGACCGGCGGGCGTGCAGAGGATCAGGAAGTTGAACAGGCGGTCGCCCGGCCCGAGCGTGACCGCGTCCGTGACGGCGAGCTCGGCCTCGGTGTTCAGGGAGGTCGACGCATCGTAGAAGTTGAAGAGGCAATCCGAGCTGTCCTTGCGAAAGCGCAACGACGCCTCGTTGGGCGCGTCCCGGGGGTCGGGCGTGCGGATCCATCCCGATTCGTTGAGCACGCGGTAGAAGAGCCGCACCTGCTCGGCGCCCGAGCGCGGCATCGCCCCCGCCGCCGTGACCCGGCAGCCCGGGACCATCGCCCGGGTGCGCCAGTCGTCGATGGTGTCGGGCTCCGAGATCGCCACCATGCCCACGATCTCGCTAACGAAGCGCTCCGCCTCGGCGCACAGCTCGATCTGGGCGCTGGCCGGAGCGGGCGCGAAGAGGAGGGAGGCGGCGAGGACGTTGCGAGCCCAGCGTGTCACGAGCTCTCCGGGGTTGGCGACGGCATGACGCGACTCCCTACCCCTCCCGCGGGCGGGACGTTGCGCGGGCGGCCGTGCCAGCGCCGCTCACGCTCGAGGAGCTGCCCTTCCGAGGGCCGTCATCGTGCGTCCCCGCGCAGCGCACGGTACACGAGCGAGGCGCCCACCGCGGCGAAGACCGTCAGCCCCACCCAATCCGTGACGGAGAGCTCACCGAGCCGACGCACGTTGGTGCCGACCGGGATCAGGACGAAGATTCCGAGCATCGCGGTCAGGACCCGCATCACGACGCGGGCCTCGGGCAGGTCCCGGGCCTTCCACACCAGCCGGATCAGGGGGTGAGCCATGGGAGGAGCATGGGGTGGCGTCGCCGCCGCCGCAACGCAGGGCTCGCGACGTCGGCCCACGGCCGCTCGGGCCCCGTGGGTCCGATTCCGGGTATCCCTTGGACGGCGCACGGGGCGACGCCGCGGGAAGACCTCATGCGTCGGGAGGCCGGCATGCGTCGGGAGGCCGGCATGAGTCGGGAGGCCGGCATGCGCCGGGAGGACGATATGCGCGAAGGAGCCGGTTCGATCGAGCCTCAGCCGAACCGGGAGGAGCTGGCCGCGAAGTACACGCGGCCCCGGTCGGTGGCGGTGCGTGCGATGGTGCGTGCCGCCCTCGGCACGGAGCTGGCCAACGGCTACACGACGGTCGAGCAGGCCGACGAGCTCCTGAGCCTCCTCGGGCTGGCGCCGCGAGACGGTTGCTCGATCTGGGGGCCGGACGCGGCTGGCCCGGAGGGCACCTGGCCTCCGCGAGCGGGTGCAGCGTCGCCTCCACCGACCTCACCTTCGAGGCCGCGTCACTCGCGCATCGTCACCACGTCGGCGCCGGGCTCGAGGATCGCGCGACCGCGCTGGCGGCGAGCGGAACCGCGCTCCCGTTCCGCGACGCCGCCTTCGACGCAGTGGTGCATGCCGACGTCCTCTGCTGACTGCCGGGAAAGCTCTCCGTGCTGAGAGAATGCCGAAGGGTCCTGGGGCCGGAGGGGCGGATGGCGTTGCTCACCATCCATACGCCGGAAGGGCTCGGCGAGGCCGACGTGCTGCGGGCTGCGGAGGTGGGGCCGTCGCTGGTGGGATCGGAGGCGTCGATCCCGGAGCTGCTCGGCCTCGCGGGATTCGCGGACGTGGTCGCGCTCGACCGAACGGAGGCCTTCGCCCGGTGCTGCGAGATCATCCTCCACGTTCGGGCTGAGTGGGAGCGGGAGCTGAGAGAGGAAGAGGGCGACGAGGCGTTCGAAGAGGAGCGGGCCAAGAAGGAGGCGCTGCTGGGGGGCATTCGGGGCGGCCTTCTCCTCCGCTCGCTCTTCGTCGCGCGACGCCGGGAGGCCTCCTTGCGGGCCTGACGGGCCAGCGGCTCGGGCGAGGTCGGCCTGATGCCCGACTCGTTCACGTGGCCCGGGCCTCCCCATCGTGGCCCGGGCCTCCCCATCGTGGCCCGGGCCTCCCCATCGCGGCCCGGGCCTCCCCATCGCGGGCCGGGCCTTCCCTCAGCCGCCGGGCATCACGACGCTCACCAGCTCGTTGCGGGTCCGCCCGCCTGCGGGCTCGACCTCCAGCACCATGCCGACGCCGGCGCAGTAGAACTTGTGCTCCCGAGCCCCGGGCTCGAGCCGGGTGAAGTCCATGGTCTCGATGCAGTCCGGGAAGGTGCCGGCCTCGACGGACACCGTGAGGCCGCCGTGCAGGACCTTGCCCAGGTCCTCGGCCTCGTCCTCGTAGTACTCCTGCCGGTACGTCTTGCCTTTGTACGCGAGCGGGTCGGCCCACATGATGATGCCGGCCTCGGCTCCGTCGACCCCGGCCTCCCAGGAGCCGGACGGGTCGCACTCGCCGCCGGGCTCCTCGTACTCGCACGAATCCTCTCCGAGGTACCAGACGTTCCCCCACTCGTCCTGGGCGTACCAGTCGCGCGTCTCCTCGATCAGATCCCCTTCCAGGGAGACCTCGTCCAGGACGACCGTGGCCTCGATGCCCAGGATCGTCCGGGTCTCCCCGGTGACCGTGTCCACGGTGCGCTCCAGGCCGTCCTCGGTGTCGGCCTCGTACGTCCAGATGGTGCCCGGGATCAGGGGGAAGTGGGGGTTGGGGTCGGTCGCGGGATCCACGAAGTCGTCGGGGGCCGGCAGCTCGGGAGCCAGGGCGAACATGGCGAAGGAGGGCTCGAGATCGGTGCTCGAGAGCGGGTCGGTGACGGTCTCCCGAGCGCACGCGGTGAGCGTGCCCAGCGCGAGGGCGGCGGACAGGAGCGTGCGATGGCGTGTGCGCACTGCGCGCCGCCAGGTGCTGCGGCTCCACGACGACGTACTCATGATGTCTCCCGGATCGCTGACGTTTCGGAGGCACGCGACGCTGGTGGCGCCGACGTGCGCCTTCGACCGAGGAGCACGCGTCGCGGCGAGTTTGTGACAGGCTGGGTGCGTGGGTGGGCGCGCACGGGCGCCCGCGGTCGGAGTCGGGACGGGCTACCTGCCCGACACGTCCCGGAGGTCGATCACGTAGCGGTCCGCCACGCTTCGGAACGCGTCGTCCTCGGTCGTCACGCGCTCGCCGTCCCAGAGCAGCACGCGTCGGCTGCCGACGAAGATGCCCACCCGGGCCCCGGAGCGGGGGAGCGCGACCCGCACGGTGTCGGGCGAGGGATGTCGGACCAGCAGCCGGGAGGGCTCCGAGGTGAAGACCGTCGCGGCCGACGACGTGCGGACCCGGACCTCCCCTTCCTCCGTCAAGGACACGACCAGGGTGCCGGTGAGGGCCTCCTCCAGGAAGATGATCGAGAGATCGCGATCCGGGGGCAGATCGATTCCGGCCGAGTCCGGCGGCGCGAGACCGACGTCCACGGAACCGGCTGCCGACTCCGTACCGATGGCGCCCGACCGTCGGCCAGCCACGTCGAGCCAGCCG
>JBFFWJ010000147.1:0-7671 GCA_041570315.1 Longimicrobiales bacterium
GCCCACGGCGTCGAGCCGTCGCCAGCCGGCACCGGCCGCCGAGGCCCCGCGCGGGGCCTCGGCGATGGCGTAGGCCGCTCCCGACGCAGTGAAGGCCTCGAGCACCGCCTCCCGGGTCTCCGCGGGGGCCCGCCAGAAGTCCGGCGCCTCCTCGCGGGAGACGTCCGCGACGATGCGCACCCCGGCCAGATAGGCCCAAGAGGCCGTCGGGCTGTCGCCGATGAGGGCGACGTCCGTGCCTGGACGGACGCCCGCCCCGCCGATCGCCTCCGCGACCGCCGGCGAGGAGGCGCCCGGGCCGGAGGAGAACTGCGTGGCCGGAGCCTCCACGGGACGCTGCACTCCCGCGATCGACGCGAGCCCGTCGAGGTTGAGGGCCGCGAAGTCCGCGAGGAGCGCGAGGACCATCAGCGCGGCGCCCGTGCCGGAGAGCCGTCGGGTCAGGGAGGAGCCCTCGGGCAGCCGCCAGTAGCTCAGGGCTCCCGCCCAAAAGAGGACGACGAAGGGCGCCACGTACCGTCCGGTGACGAACACCAGCGAATACATGCCGAAGCACGCGACGCACCACAGGGTCAGGTGCCACTCACCGCCCAAGAGCTCCCGGCGCCGGTACGTGCGCAGCGACACGATCCCGAACATCAGCGCGAGGCCCACGAACGCGCCTTGAGATCGCAGGAACACCCTGAAGTAGAAGGCGAGGTTGAACGCGACGGCGTTGAGCTGCTCGCTCACGCTGACTCTCGGGCTCAACCCCTCGGTGAAGTAGTCGGGGTCGTACAGGGGGGGATACGGGCCCGCCACGGGGCCGTCGAACGCGAACACCTCGGGTGACGAGTGGACGAGCCTCGGGGGGTGGAGCGCGATGCCGAAGTCGCGTGTCGCCTCGTCCGTGAGCCGGGGGTAGGGGATGCGGTTGACGTGCTTCAGGTAGGTGAAGCGGCTCACCTCGCTGAAGGTCGGGTGTCCCTGAGACAGCGAGAGCACGGTGAGCATGGGGCCCGCCACGCAGCCGAACGCCAGGAGCGCGGGCGCGAGGATCTTCACCGGCCTCCCGGTGGCCCTCGCCGCGAGCGCGGCGATGACGAAGAAGACGAGCGAGAGCGGGAACATGGGCGCCTTGGTCAGGTAGCCCACGCCCAGGCTCGCGCCCAGGCCCGCGCTGGCTCCGGCTCCGGCTCCGCTGAGGAGCCGCAGCAGGAAGCCCGCGCTCAGAAACACCGTCACCGAGACCAACATGTCGGGCGTGACCGACCACATCTCGATCAGGGTGAGGGAGGACCACAGGAAGAGCGCGTAGCCCAGGGACCAGAACGAAGCGGGCGAGAGGACCGTACCGCCCCACCCCGCGTGGCGGTCCTCGTACCGGCGCAGCGCCTCACGCCAGAAGAACTCGAAGGCGAAGAGGCTGCACAGGAAGATCAGGAAGTTGACGAGCTGTACGGTCGGGAAGACACGCCACACCGAAGGCTCCACGAGCCGGAGGACCCCGGCGGTGATCACCCCGTAGAGGGGGCTCCAGATTCCGTTGACGGCCGTCTCCCAGTCGGCGCGCCAATAGGCGGCTCCCATCTCCAGGTAGTTGACGCCGTCCACGCTGATGGACTGCTGCCGGGCGGCGACCGTGGCATGCGCGCCGGCCGCGGCGATCGAGGCCAGGCGCCAGGCGAGCCGCACCGCGGAACGGGGCCGGGCCGGCGCGCTGGGCGGAAGGGTCACTCCGGGCCCTCGTCCTGCGCGGCGCCGCCGCCGGGGTGCCGTTCCTCCGGATCCCGGGCCGAAGCGAGGGCCACCGCTCTCGTGAGCTCGGTGATGTTCTCCCGGACGGCCTGGATCTTGAGGTGGAGGTTCACCCCGACGAAGAGCGTGATCAGGATCCAGAGGTAGATGAGCAGGTCGGTTCCACGGCCCACGCCGAGCCATCCCGCCACGACGGTCGCATGATCGGGGAGCCAGACGAAGTAGATGCCCACCGCGACGATCGCCGTGAAGGCCAGGGTGGCGGCTCTGGGTGCGACCCGCTGGGTGGACGCGTACCAGAGCGACGCGAGGAGGCCGAGGGTGAGCAGGAGCTGGATGGGCATTACCGGATTCTGCCGACGAGCAGGTTGTAGAGCACGGACAGGGCGGCGAAGCCCGACTGCCCTTTGCTGCGTGAGTATGCCGTGTAGTAGACGGTTACCGGAACCTCGACGTGTCGCAGGCCGTGGGCGCGAAGCTGCTGGACGATCTCGGAGGCGTGCGCCATCCCGTCCTGGCGGATCCGGATGACCCGGGCGGCCTCGGCCGTCATGGCCCTCAGGCCGTTGTGCGCGTCCGTGAGCCGGACGCCCGACGTCCAGTTGGTGAACACCGTGGCGCATCGGAGCAGGATCCGCCGTCCGCGGCCGATGTCGCGGGCCTGACCCAGGAAGCGGCTTCCGAGCGCCACGTCGGCGCCCGACTCCTCGAGCGACCGGAGCAGGGCGTCGATGTCGCCGGCCTCGTGCTGTCCGTCCGCGTCGAAGGTGACGAGATAGCGGGCTCCCAGGCGCAGACCGTGGAGGATCCCGGTCTGCAGGGCCGCCCCCTGACCACGATTGACCGGATGCCGGATCGTGACCGCCCCGGCCCGGAGCGCCTCCTCGCGAGTGCCGTCGGACGATCCGTCGTCCACGACGACCACGCGGTGACCATGGGCGCGAAGGCCCCGCACCACGTCGCCGATGGCGCGCTCCTCGTTGAACGCGGGGACCACGACGACCGCGATGGCGACGCGGGGGCCGGTCGGCGAATCGGCGACGCTGGTCATTCGCTGGTCTCGATCCGGGGGTCATCGCGATCGGGTCGACGCTCTCGTGCAAGCGCGGAGCGCCTCTGCCCAGGTTGTGAGGAAGTCGCCGCCGGCGACGATCTTCGGGTCATCCGGCTCCCTCGCGCCGCTCGTGCCGGGGCCGATCGGCTCAGGATGGGCGACCCGGCGGTTCCGTGGCCTCGAGCCACCGCACGAAGGACCGGATTCCGGCACGGAAGTCCGTCGAAGGCTCGTAGCCGAGAAGGGCGCGAGCCTTCGCGACGTCCGCGTACGTGCGTTGGACGTCGCCGGGCTGGAGCGGCAGAGGCTCGATCTCGGGCCGAACGCCCATCTCCTCGCCCAGGATCCGGATCATGTCCGACAGCCGCACGGTCGCGCTCCCCCCGAGGTTGACGATCTCGAAGGCGGGATCGGCGCCGCCCACCGCGGCCAGCGCTCCCTCGAGCCCGTGGAGGATGTCGTCGATGTAGGTGTAGTCGCGCTCGGTGCTGCCGTCGCCGTACCGTGGGATCGCACGACCGGCCTGCAGCAGGCGGGCGAACTTGTGGATGGCGAGGTCGGGACGCTGCCGAGGCCCGTATACGGTGAAGAAGCGCAGCGCGAGCACCGACAGGCCGAACAGGTGGTGGTACGTGTGGCAGATCAGCTCGCCGGAACGCTTGGTGGCGGCGTACGGTGAGATGGGGAAGTCCACGGGGTCCGTCTCGGCGAACGGGACCTTTTCGTTGTTGCCGTACACCGACGAGGACGACGCGAACAGGAGGTCGCGGATTCCCCGGCTCCTCATCCACTCGAGCAGGACGACCGTGCCCTGAACGTTCACGCTGGCGTACTCCTCGGGACGCTGGATCGAGGGCCTCACGCCGGCGAGGGCGGCCAGGTGCACGACGCACCGGACCGAGTCCGGAACGCGGCCCAGCACCGTCGCGTCCCGAATGTCTCCCTCGAGCTGGGTGAAGCCTCCGTGTTCGAGGGCCTGGCCGATGTTGGCTTCCTTCGTCGCCCGGTCGTAGAACGCATCGAAGGAATCGAGGCCGACGACCTCGAGGCCGCGCTCGAGCATCCGGTCGACGAGGTGGGAGCCGATGAAGCCGGCGGACCCGGTGATCAGTATGGACACGGCCGCGTGGCTGGGCTTGGGTGAGCGAACGATGCGAACGTGGACCCGGGAGCGATGCTCAGCCCGCCGGGCTGCCCCGACTTGTATGCCACCGGACGCCGGCGAAGATCAAGGCCACGAACGCGAGCTCCGTCACGACCGTGACGAGGTGACGGGCGCTGACGAGACCATCCGACCAATGCAGCCCGTAGAAGAGGTAGATCGGCGGCGCGAACCGCTCCGCGCTGAGCGGCCACAGGAGCATCACACCCCTGCCCACGGTGAGGTAGTCCAGGAGGACGTGCAACTCGTAGCAGACGAGCGTCAACAGGAACGCGCGCGGTGCGGCTGGCGCGGAAACGAGGCGGGCGCCGCTTCCCGCCACCAGCGCCACGCCCAGCCCGAAGGCCGGCGAGCCGGCCAGGTTGTTGTGGTACCGGCCGAGGTTGCCGAGCGCGATGCCGACCGCGGCGTCGAGATCGGGCAGCAGGGAGAGCCCGACGCACGCGACGAGGGTGACAGGCAGGACGCCCCCGATCCGCCTCGGGGGGCGCTTGCCGGGAGGCCAGGCCTTGGAGATCAGCGCACCGACGGCGGCGTGGGCGATGGGAGAGGGCATGCGCGACTCGTGGGCTAGGTCACCGGCCGATGCCCGCTTCTTCGAGCGCTTCGGCGATGCGCGTGGCGACGATCTCGTTGCCTTCCGGCGTCACGTGCCCCCACGTGTCGATCCACAGTTGGGCCTCGACGTCGTCGAAGACGTCGCCCAGGTAGTGCAAATGCTCGCGCCGGGCTGCCTCGGCCGGGATGCGCTCGTAGGCGCGGGAGAAGAGCTCGACGGCTCGCGGCGTGAGGGGCACCACCCAGTCCAGTCCCTCCTGCATGCTCCGTTCCTCGGGCGTGAGGGGCTTGCCGCCTTCCAGGATGTGCGGTTGCCAGAAGAGGGCGTAGCGGAAGCCGAACCTCCCGCTCAGGGCCCCCACGGTCTCGTAGCTCCTGAGATAGGTGTCGACGACCTGGTCAGCGAGCTCCGCCGCCCTCCCAACCGGCGGCGCGCCGGTTCCCCCGCCCACACGCGCGCGGAGGAGCGGGGACGTCACGAGGCGGGTGACGCGAACGACGTCGAGGCTCTGCAGCCAGCGTACCAGCGACGGCTCCGCGTGCTCGAAGCCGGCCGCGATCTCCCTGAGGTTCTGGTGAAGGATGGGGCGTCCCGCCTGGTCTGCGGCGAACACGTCGTTCACCCCGGAATAGAAGACGACCGCGTCCGGAATGTCGCCGGCGGCGATGAGCATCTGGAGCTGGATCACCTCCTGAACGGACACGAAGCCCTGCTCGCCGTAGTTCACGATGCACACCGGCGCGCCGTTCCGGCTCTCGAGCTCCTTTCGCAGGTAGGCGGGGATGGTTCCCCAGTCGGGTGCTCCCCAGCCCCACATGGCTGAGCCCCCGAACATGTAGATCCGAAACGCCTCCGGCGCGCAGGCACCGGACGCTCCCCCCCGGATCCCGAGATCATCGACCGTGAGGTGGTCACCCTGAAACGGGGGGCTTCGCCACACGACGTAGGGCTCGTAGCGCTTGCGCAGCGCTTCCCGGTGCTCGCGCCAGTAGGCCTCCGACCAGTCGTGGCGCGCGTAGTAGGGGAGCCGCAGGTAGTGATGTCGAACGATGTCGCTCGGCGTGCCCCTGACCCCGAGGAGGAAATCCCGGACCGGGTCGGAGCCGCCTACGGCCAGGGCCGCGCCTGCCGCGAGCTCGAGCACGACCAACAGCAGCAGCACGTTGAGCACGAAAAGCGCCGCGCCACGGTGGGCGGGCGGGAGTCGCCGTCCGAGCACGGCGGCGAGCAGAAGCGCGATGCCGCCGGTCAGCAGCAGCGGCCGGAGCGGCGCGCTGAGGAAGCCGCAGAGGATCAGGGCTGCCCCGGCGATGAACGCCGCTCGTCGACGGCCGGCCGAGGACATGGTCATGGTGACGAGGTCGGATCCAGATTCGCGGTGGCAACCAGGGGATACTTGAAACCTTGTACCGGTGGGGGCCCGGAGGCGAGAGTTTCTGCGCGTGAACGGCATGACACGATTCGACGTGCCTCCTCGACATCGCGCTCCTTCCGGCCCGGTCGGCCGAGGGCGACGCACGATCGGGGCGCTCTTCGCCGTCCACCCGCTCAGTCGTCCCTCAGCACCTCCGCCGGATCGACCGTCGCAGCCCGCAGCGTCGGCAGGTAGCACGCGAGGGCGCTCACCGCGGTGAGGAGGAGCGCGCTCGCGGTGAAGGAGGCCGCGTCGAGGGGTGCGACGCCGAAGAGCAGGCTCTCCATCGACCGGGCGAGCGCGACCGCGCCGAGCAGCCCGATCCCGATCCCGACCAGGATGATCCGGAGGCTCTGTCCGGCGACCAGCCGCATCACCTCCGCGGTCCGGGCGCCGAGGGACATCCGCACCGCGATCTCGTGCGTGCGGCGGCTGACCGAGTACGCCATGACGCCGAAGAGGCCGACGGCGGCGAGCGCCAGCGCCAGGCCCGCTGCGAGCACGAGGACCTGCATCCGGAAGCGTTCCTCGTCCGCTTCGGCGGCGACGAGCTCCGCCATGGTCGTGAAGGAGGGGATCGACAGCTCCACGGGATCCAGCTGCTCGACGGCTCTGCGGATGTCGGGGGCGACGGCGAGCGGGTCGACGGCGGTGCGCACCAGAAAAGACCGCCAGCCCGAGGCGACGAAGGTCTGTGGCCCGGGCTCGGTGTCGTGTGGCCTGCGGATGTCGCGGACGACCCCGATCACCTCGTGTGGTCCCGGGTCCCGCCCCATCGTGCTCCACACGGTCGAGCCCACGGCGCGGCCGGCGTCGCCCCAGTACCGGACCGCCATCGTCTCGTTGATCACGACCGGGGCGGGCGCGCCTGCGAGCATGCGCTCGCGCCCCTCGGGATCATCGTCGAGCGTGCGGGCGGCGTTTCGCGTCATCAGAGCTCGCTCCCACTCCTCTCGGCTCAGCGTACGGCCGGCCACCACCTCGATGCCCAGCGTCTCGAAGAAGCCCGGGCCCACGTCCCAGCCGCTCGCTTGGATCTCCTCCCCGGGTCCGTCCGGTCGCTGCGACAGCCGCCACCGGGGGCTCCCCGCGTCCCACGTCAGCGGAATCCAGCCGTTCGCAGCCGACACCACACCCGGCACGCCGGCCAGACGGTCGCGGACGAGGCTGGTCAGTCGCCCCGCGTCCCGTGCGTATTTCGTGTAGCTGCCGGGGAAGGTGCTCAGGGAAAACGTGAGCACACGCTCCGCGTCGTAGCCGAGGTCGACGGCCGTCAGGTTCCGGTAGGTGCGGACGAGGAGGCTCCCGCCGGTCACCACGACGAGCGCGAGCGCGACCTGGGCGACGACGAGCCCCCGCAGGACGCCCGCCCGGGGCGCTCGGGATCCCGGGTAGCTCGATGTGAGGAGCGTCGACCGTCCGAACCCCGAGCCCTGCCAGGCGGGGAGCGCACCGAAGGCGAGCGGGGGCACGAGGGACGCCGCCACGAGGAAGCCCAGGGCGCGCCCGTCGAGGCCGGCGGACGCCAGTCGGTAGACGTCCCCGGGGAAGACCGAGACCATGACCTGGATCCCGACGTACGCGACCGCGGCGCCGAAGAGTCCCCCGAAGAGGCCGAGCAGCCCGCTCTCGGCGAGGAGCTGTGCGAAGAGGCGGCCGCGATCCGCGCCCAACGAGGAGCGCACCGCCAGCTCCCGCCTCCGCATCAGCCCCCGGGCCGTGAGGAGGTTCGCGACGTTGGCGCA
>JBFFWJ010000148.1:0-7615 GCA_041570315.1 Longimicrobiales bacterium
CGGCCGGTGAGGTGCGCGTGACCTACCGCTGAGCGGGCGTCGCGGCCCCGGACCGGGCCCGGGCGCCCAGGCCCCGGACCGGGCCCGGGAGGCCCACCCGGGCGGAGCGCCAACGAAGCTCTCGAGACCGTCCCGCACGCGTTCGGTGGCTCAGGTCGTCAGGTGGCAGGCGCTGAAGTGATCGGGTCCTACCCCCTTCAGCTCCGGAACCTCGCGGGCGCACACGGCCTCGGCCTTGGGGCACCGGCTGCGGAAGACGCACCCGGACGGGGGGTCCAGGGCGCTGGGAATGTCCCCGACCAGGATCGTGCGCTTCCGCCGGCGTCCGGGCTCCGGGACCGGAACGGCGGAGAGGAGCGCCTCGGTGTAGGGATGGTTCGGTTCCTCGTAGAGAGCGGCCGAGGGCGCGATCTCCATGATCCTTCCCAGGTACATGACGGCCACCCGATCGCAGATGTGCTCCACCACCGCCAGGTCGTGCGCGATGAAGAGCATCGTCAGGTCGAGCTCGTCCTTGAGGTCGCTCAGGAGGTTGATGACCTGCGCCTGGATGGAGACGTCGAGGGCCGAGACCGGCTCGTCGGCGACCAGGAACTCCGGGTTGACCGCCAGGGCACGCGCGATCCCGACCCTCTGGCGCTGGCCTCCCGAGAACTCGTGCGGGAAGCGGTCCAGCTGGTCGGCGGACAGCCCCACCTGCTCCATGAGCTCGACCGCTCGCTCGCTCCGGCTCTCCGGCGCGCTCAAGCGGTGCAGCGCCAGGGCGTGCCCCAGCACGGTCCGGACCTTCTCCCGCGGATTCAGGCTGGCATAGGGATCCTGAAAGATGATCTGCATGCGCTTTCGGAAGCGGCGCATGTCTCTGCGGGACAGCCCCAGGACGTCCGTCCCGTCGAAGAGCACCTTCCCGGCCGTGGCTTCCTCGAGGCGGAGGACGAGCCGGCCCACCGTGGTCTTGCCGGAGCCGCTCTCTCCCACCAGCCCCAGCACCTCGCCTCGGCGCACGCTGAAGGAGACGCCGTTCACCGCGCGGACGCGCTTGACGACCCGGTTCAGCGCGCCTCCCCGCACGGGGAAGTGCTTCACGAGCCCCTCGACGCGAAGGAGGTCGTCCGTCACGATGCGACCTCCGCGGCCAGGTCCAGCTCGCGCCAGCGCAGGCAGCGCGCCTCGTGCCCGCGGGAGACGCGCTCCAGGGTCGGCGGCGTCGCCCGGCACTCGGGTTGCGCGTGCGGGCAGCGGGTGGAGAACCGGCAACCCGCCGGGAGCCGCGACAGCGAGGGGACCTGACCCGGAATGGTCCGGAGGCGGTGCCTCGGCGCGGAGCCTCCCAGGCGCGGAATCGAAGCGATGAGCCCGGCGGTGTAGGGCATGGCGGGGCGCTCGAAGATCTCCGCCACCGGACCGCTCTCCACCACCTGACCGGCGTACATCACGACCACCCGTCGGGCCATCTGCGCCACGACGCCCAGATCGTGCGTGATGAAGACGATGGCCATCCCGAGCCGGGCCTGCATCTCCTCCATGAGATCGAGGATCTGGGCCTGGATCGTGACGTCGAGGGCGGTGGTGGGCTCGTCGGCGATGAGGAGGCTGGGGCGGCACGCCAGAGCCATGGCGATCATGGCCCGCTGGCGCATCCCCCCGGACATCTCGTGCGGATAGCTGTCGACGCGCCGGGCCGGCTCCGACAGGCCCACCGTCTCCAGCAGGCCGATCGCCCGGTCCCGGGCCTCCCGCTCGGAGACCTCCTCGTGCTCCACCATCACCTCGGCGATCTGCGCGCCGACCGTATGAACCGGGTTCAGGCTGGTCATCGGCTCCTGAAAGATCATGCCGATCTCCTTGCCCCGCACGGCGCGCATCTCCTCCTCGGGCAGCCGGACCAGATCCCGCCCCCCGAGCAGGATCGATCCCCCGGTGATCCGGCCTGCCCGGGACGGGAGGAGGCGCATGATGGAGAGCGCGGTCACCGACTTGCCCGACCCGCTTTCGCCGACGATGGCGAGGGTCTCGCCGGGGTGGACGGCGAAGCCGACCCCGTCGACGGCGACCAGCGGGGTGCCTCCGCCGAGGAGGAAGCTCGTCTGGAGGTCGCGTACCTCCAGCAGCGGTGGCGTGCTCACGGCCGCCCCCGCGCACGGCGTGCCGGCCTGTCGCCGCCCCCGCTCACGACCGTTCCCCCCCGCGGGCGCGGGCCTCGCTCACCTCAGCCCCAGCTCTTCGAGCGCCTGCGCCACACCGTCCAGGTGGGTCAGGTGCATCGAGGCGTAGTTGGGAGCCAGGACCACCCCGTGCCCACCCGCCCGGTAGGTGGCCAGAACGGAGCGATACACGATGTCACGGGAGCACTTCGCCGTCTCGGGTCGGGAGCGCGGAGCGTCCACGCCGATGCCCATGTACACCCGCGCCTTCCCGTCCACGCCGCGGAGCGCGTCCGCGCACTGGCCGTGGACGTAGCTGTCGGGATCCATGCCGGCGGACACCAGCTCGTCGTAGGGGGCCTCGTCCAGCCCCAGGATCCGAAACAGCGCCCGGGTGACCTCGTCGGGCCGGAAGTCCCTGAGGATCGTGGCGCGCAGGAAGGACACCTCCTTGTGCCAGATCTCGCCCGCCTGGTGCTGGTAGGTGATGGGCTTCACGAAATCGGCGTAGCGGGTCTGCTCGTCCCAGGGCCACTGCGCGCGCCGGATCGGGTTGAAGTGATTCCGGTTCCAGACGTTCAGGCCGAACGGGAGCTCAGGACGGCACCACTTCACCAGCCCGTACAGCTCCCGGTCCAGGTCCTTGTTCCGCTCGAGCCAGAACTTCTCCCACACGAGGGCGTCGGGGTTGTCGAACAGCACGCGCAGGAAGGTGAGGAGGGTGCCGTCCGCGAACTGCTTGCCGGCCGCCGCCTCCTGCATGAAGTCGTACAGGCGCAACAGGGCCTGCCGGCAGCGCTCCACGTCGATCCCCCGCTCGGCCGCTTCCCTGCGCGCCGGCTCGGAGAAGTCCCCCGGGGCGCCCCCCCGGATCAGGGTGTCCAGCGGAGAGTTGCGCTCGTTGCACCACATCACGCCGTCGATGGAATGGCTCCGCACCTGATCCTCGATCATGGAGTGGATCCAGCGGCGGTACCCCGGGTTCGAGGTCGAGGGCTCCCCGCCGAGGCGACCGAAGAGATCCACCTCCATGGCCTGGGCGAGCTTCGGGATCTCCACCGTTCCCGCCGACCCGTGCCCGGCGTACTTGAAGAACGGCTCCATCAGCTCGATGTAGACCTTCATGCCCCGGTCGTGCGCCGCGGGGACGACCATGCGCAGGATGTCGCGACCGACGAACTCCGGATCCCGGCTCCGGTAGTCCGCCATGAAGGTGTCGGTGTAGTAGCGCGGGTCCGGATCGAAATAGGCGCCCCCGCGCATCTGATAGGGCTCCGGGACGCCGTGATCGGGCCAACCGTCGAGCTCGTGGCTGATCGATCGCCCGGACTTGAGGCCCAGCCAGCTCACGGTGCCGAGCATCAGCACGTTGACGCCGACCCGGTTCTGGAGCGTGTCCAGGACCGCATCCACGCCCTCGTCGACGAAGCTGATGGGGCTGATCTGGATGCCGACGAAGCGGTCCGTCGCGGTGGACGCGGTCATGAGGCCGTGGGTGTCAGGGTGCGAGGGTCATGGGGCGGATCGGGCCCTCGACGTGAAGGAGGCGATGCGCTCCATCGCCTCCCGGATCAGCGGAAGCGGCTGGAGATAGCTGATCCGGATGTAGTCGCTGCCGGCGTCGCCGAACATGGTCCCGGGAAAGAGCATCACCCCGGTCTCGCGGAGGAGCCGCTCGCAGAACTCGGGGGCCGGGAGGCCTGTGGACGAGACGTTGGTGTAGATGTAGAAAGCCCCTCCCGGGTGGCCGTACGTGAAGCCGGCGGCGGTCAGGGCGGGCATGAGCCAGCGCCGGCGCTCGTCGTATTCCCGGATCATCGCGTCGATCGGCTCCTGGGGGCCGGTCAGCGCCGCCAGCGCCGCGTACTGGCTGATGGTGCAGCTGTTGATCGAGAGGGTGTGCCGGGGCTCGGTCAGCATCTCCACCACGTCGGCGGGCGCGGCGAGGTAGCCGACCCGCCAGCCCGTCATGGCGTAGGTCTTGGAGAAGCCGTTGAGGGTGACCGTCCGATCCCGCATGCGCGGGAGCGTGGCGATCGAGAGGTGCTCGTTCGGCGGATAGATCAGCCTCCCGTAGATCTCGTCGGCCACGACGACGAGGTCGTGTCGGACGGCCAGATCCGCGATCGCCCGGATCACCGCGGGAGGCGTCACGGCCCCGGTGGGGTTGTTGGGGGACACGAGCACGAAGATCCGGGTGCGGGGCGTGATGCGCGCCTCGATCTCCGCCGGATCGAGCGCGAAGTCGTCGCGCTCGAACGTGGGGACCGGCACCGGCGTGCCGCCGCACAGGCGGACCGCGGTGTCGTAGGTGGTGAAGCGGGGGCTCGTGATCAGGACCTCGTCCCCCTCCGAGCAGAGCCCCAGCATGGTGAGCATGATCGCTTCCTGGGCTCCGGCGGTCACGATGATCTCGTCGGCCCCGTAGTCCAGGCCGTAGCGCGCCCCGAGGTTCGCCGCGATCGCCTCCCGAAGGGCAGGGATCCCCGTGGGGCCGGTGTAGTGGTGCTTGTCGGAGTCGAGCGCGGCCTTGGCGGCCTCCACGATGTGCGCCGGCGTGTGGAAGTCGGGGTCGCCCCGGCCGAGCGCGATGACGTCGCTGCGACCTGCGGCGATCCCGAGCATCCGGGTGCGGAACGCCCCGTCCTCCTCGACGATGCGCGGGGCCAAGCGGCGGGCCAGGAGGCTCATCCGTGCAGCCTCCGCCCGGCCACGAACGTCGCCCGGACCCGCTCCAGGGCGAACAGGTCCTCGTCCGGGCGGCCGTCCACCACGATGAGGTCGGCGGCCTTGCCGGGCTCCAGCGTCCCCACGACGTCGTCCATCCTCGAGAGCCGGGCCGCCCGGACCGTGATGGAGGCGAGCGCATCCATGTTGTCCGCGCACACGCCGACCTTCACCATGTGCGCGAGCTCCGGCGCGATCACGTCGTGCTCGACCGCCGGGCTGCCCGCGTCGGTCCCGAACACGATGGGGACGCCCGCGCGCGCGGCCTTGACGAGGCCCTCGTAGCGGGCCGGGCTCGCCACGGCCCTCTGCCGCTCCTCGATCTTCCACTCCGGGATCCCGAAGCGGCGGGCCACGTCGGGCTGGCTCTGCTGGACCAGCGGAGCGAAGGTCGTGACGATGGGGATCCCCTTGTCGAGGAGGAGCGCGACGGTGGCGTCCGACATGGACCCTCCGTGCTCGACGCAATCCACGCCGAAGCGCGCGACCCGCTCGATGCAGGCGTCGTAGGTGGCGTGCGCGGTGATGGGCAACCCGTTGCGATGCGCCTCGTCGACGACGGCGTGCAGCTCGTCGTCGGTGAACTCGAGGGTGTCGTGGCACGCCATGATCTTGATGAGGTCCGCACCGCCCCGGACCTGCTCGCGGACCGCACGGCGCATCTCGTCCGCGCCGCTGGCTTCCCTGCACACCCAGTACGTGTGACCCCCCGTCTGGATGATGGCCGCTCCACAGACCTTGAGCCTCGGCCCCGGGAAGATGCCTTGCTCCACCGCCTGCTTGGAGAAGAGGTTCATCTCGTGGAACCCGAGGTCCCGGACCAGGGTGACCCCCGCCCGCAGGCTCTTGAGCATGTTCCCGGCGGCCTTGAAGGCCGAGATGGGGCGGGGGTCGTCCATGGACTGGCGGGCCAGGTCGTGGATTCCGTCCCAGTTCAGGTGCGCGTGGCTGTTGATGAGGCCCGGCATCAGCGTGCCGCCCGTCTCCTCGACCGGCGCCGACCCCGCCCTCAGCTCGGTCCGGGGCCCCACGGCGGCGATCTCTCCGTCCCTGATCTCGACGAAGCCGTCCTCGATGACGTCGCCCGCCGCGGCTCCTCCCGACATGGTCAGGACCCGCCCCGTGAGCACCACGTGGGGCGTGGGAAGGTCGAACATCGGCTTGGTGATCTTGTCGTAGCGCCAAGCGGCCGGTTCGGGCATGCTGCGGAGCTCCTCGACGGGTGCGGGTCAGCGAAGACGGGTGCGGGTCAGCGGGGACGAGTGCGGGTCAACGGAGACGGGTGCGGGTCAGCACGGCAGCGAGCGGGCTTCCGGAGGGTGGCGCGTCTGGAAGCGGCTCGCCACCTCCACCGCGTCCGGGCCGACGATGAGGGTATCGATCGTGCGCCACCCGTCCAAGCCGGGGCGGTACACCCCGGGCTCGCAGGAGAAGACCATTCCGGGGGCGGCGGCCGTCGGATCGCCGGGGGCGAGCCACGGGGCCTCGTGGCCCTCCACGCCCATGCCGTGTCCGATCCGGTGGCGGATGGCGTCTCCCAGCCCGGCAGCACGGATCGCGGCGAGGGCGGCCTCGTTCACCTCCGAGCAGGGCAGCCCGCGCTCGAGGGCGTGCATCGTGGCGGCCTGGGCCTCGGCCATGGCATCCATGACCCTTCGCTGCTCGGGGCGGATGTCGCCCACGACGACGGTCACCCCGCTCTCGGCGTGATATCCTCCCAGGCTGCAGCCGATCCCGGCCACGACGGTCTCGCCCGGCCGGGGCCGGCGAGCCGTCACGGCGCCGTGGGGCAGGGCGGCTCGGGGGCCGGAGTGGATCGAGGCGGTGATCCCCGTCTTCGTTCCCCGGAACGCGCTGCCGTGGGTGTCGGACAGGCGTCGCCGGACGACCGCCGTGCAGTCGGCCAGCAGGTCCTCCTCCGTCCCGCCCTGCCGGACGATGTCTCCTCCCGCCTCCATCAGCCGCTCCAGCACGAGATCGGCGAAGCGGGCCGCCTCCCGGATCAGGACCAGCTCCGCGGCGTCCTTGACGGCCCGCTCGGGCCGGACGTGGTCGACCAGGTCCAGTCGCTCCAGCCTCGCCCGGACCGGATCCAGCAGCTCGGCGCCCAGGGTGTCCACGGCCGCCCGCCGGGCACCGGCCTCCTCGATCATCCAGAGGACGGGGGGGCGCTCCCCGGGGAACTCCTCGTAGCTCCGGGCTTCGACCCCGGGGACCGCCTGGGCGTCGTCCTGCTCCAGGCGCGGCACCAGGAGAAGCGCCTGGCCGTCCACTCCGAGCCAGAGCCCGATGGGACGCTCGCTCGCCGAGACGTGCCACCCGGTGGCGTACGTCACGTTGCCGGCTGCGAGCAGCAGGAGGCCGTCCAGCCCGGCGGCGCGGGCCCGCTCCCGCAGCCGCTGGCGGACGTCTGCGCGGAAGCTGGGCGGCAGGGGCCGCGGCGCGGGTGGCGTCAAAGCCCGCCGTCTTCCCAGGGCCCCACCACGACGATCTCCGCGCCCACGCCCAGCTCGCCGCCCAGCGCCCGGAGGTCGTCGAGCACCGGGTCCTCGAGCGGGACTCCCTCCGCCGACTTGCGGGCCACGCGGCGGGCCTCCTGCTCTCCGGGGACGAGGATCTCCGAGAACCCCGGCCGGAGCGCCCTGGACTTCACCATGGCGGCGAAGTCGTCCATCCTCCGGCGGAACTCCGCCAGGGGCATGAACCACTCGATGTCGATGGCGGTCAACGCGTGGCTGACGTCC
>JBFFWJ010000149.1:0-7583 GCA_041570315.1 Longimicrobiales bacterium
CGCCGCCGCCGCGGGGAGCCCGGCCCTCCCGAGCGCGGGCTCCGGCTGCCGCGGGGGCACGGGCTGCTCCGCCGCGGCGGCCCAACGGCGCACGCGATCGGCCAGGAGCTCGGGCGACATCGAGGCGAGCGTGTCGCCCAGGGGATGCCGCCAGCCTCCGTCGAGCAGCTCGGCGGCGGTGGCGCGCACCTCGCGGTCCAGGCGGTCGATGTCGGCCCGCAGCTGGGGGATCCGCGTGCGCTCGGGGGCGACGCGCGCGGCGAGCGCTCGGAAGCGGGCGATGTCGTCGACGCGGTCGAGAAGACCCCGGACCCCGTCGTCGTAGCGGGCCAGGGCCGCCTCCGGCTCGGACAGCTCGCGGCCGAGATCGGCCAGCCGGCGCTGGAGACGGTCACGGCGCGCACTCGTGTCGCGAAGCACCGCCACGGGATCGGCGGGCAGCCCGAGCAGCTCCTGACGGGGTCCTCCCTCGCTCCTGAGCGCGTCGATGCGCGCGAGCTGCAGACGTACCGGCACGAGCGTCCGGATACGCTCGATCGCGAGCTTGTGCTCCTGCCGCTCGGACCGGAGCTCGCGGAGCCTCACCAGGACGTTGTCCCGCTCCTCGACGAGGCCCCGGATGGCTCGGTCCCGCTCGAGGGCCTCGGCGCGCCGCGCGCGCAGCCCCCGCATCGCGTCCTGGACGTCGCGGAGCCGCTGGTTCCCGCGCCGATTCGGCCGCCAGATCTGGGACGCCTCCTGCTCCAGCTCGTCGGCGACCGCGCGCGCGGGCCGCAGGTCGGAGCTTCCCATCGAGCCGACGATCCGGTCCTGGATTCCCGCCCAGGTCTGGTCGTCGAGCGCGGCGAGGTCGGCGAGCGTGACGGCGAAGACCTGACGGAAGACGGCGCGGGGGACGTGGCTCGCCCACGGCACCGGGTGGTTTCGCAGCTCCCGGGCGGCCCCCGAGCGCGTGACCGTGCCGCTCGGGGCGGAGCGGAGGCGTCGTTCCACCTTCACCTGCTCGCCGTCGCTGAGGACGATGCGGATCCCCCCCCCGGCCTCGTCCTCCCCCCACGGCACCAGGGGATTGCGCTCCCGCGAGGCGGGGTGGAATCCGTAGAGCGCGGTCGTCAGGAACTCGAAGAGCGTGGACTTGCCGGCCTCGTTGGGGCCGAGGACCACGACGAGCGGGCCGAGCGCGTCGGCACCGCTGTCGAAGCTCCGGAAGCGGCCGAAGGCGTCGGCGTGGATCCGCTCGATCCTCACCGTCCCTGCGGCTCCTCGAGCAAGCGCGAGGCGAGCTCCCCGTCGGCCCCTTCGAGGAGGCCGCGGGCGTACGCCGCGATCGCGGCGGGGTCGCCGGACGTGATGCCGACCAGGTCGCCCTGGTCCAGCTCGGGCGTCGCCGCCCCACGGCGAACGGCGTCGAGCAGGCGCAGCGTCTCGCCCAGCACGTCGGTGCGCCCTCGATGCTCCTCGACCGGGACGACCGGGACCACCCCTTCGGCGATCACCGAGACTTCGAGCGCGGTGAGGATCTCCCGCAGCTCTCGCGCGAGCAGGTCGCGATCCTCCTCGGTTCGCAGCTCGGGCCAGAGCGGGCAGGGTCCGGACAGGATCACGCGGACCATCCACTCGGTTCCGCTCGCTCCGGGGTCGGCGTCCCGCTGCATCCGCCAGGCGAGCTGGACGTGGCGCTCGAGCTCGTCGAGCGAGGTCACGGCCTCCAGCCTGCCCACGTCGAGCGTCTCCCAGCGGACGGGCGCGAGCTCGCGGAAGGCGACGAGGGGCGCGTCGCGCTGCGAGAGGTCGACCAGGAGAGCCCCCCGCTCGCCGCGCTCGGCGTGCGTGCGGCCCTGCAGGCTTCCCGAGTAGCAGATCGGCGGGTCGTCCGAGATCGTCTGGCGCACGTGCACGTGCCCGAGGGCCCAGTAGTCGAAGCCGGCGCGCTCGAGGTAGGTCAGCTCGGAGGGGGCGTAGGGGTGATGGTCCTCCGACCCGAGCGAGGCATGCACCTGCGTGTGGAGGAGGCCGACCTCGGGCAGCTCGCCGGCGGGGCGGGGAAAGCCCCGGGAGAGATCGGAGCTCTCCCGCTCGGTGGCGTGTCCGGCGGCGGTGACGTAGCCGACCGCAGTGCCCGAGCGGTCGTGGACGAGAAAGCGCCGGGGGGTGGAATCGGCCGCGAGGCGCACGCAGGCCGGCCACGGCAGGGGGCGCGGACCGCTCACCGGGGAGCCGGGGTCGTGGTTGCCCGTGGCGTAGACGACGGTGACGCCGTGGTCCCCGAGCCGCTCGAGCTGGTCCAGGAGGAACCGCTCCGAGCGGAAGGAGAGCCTCTCCCCGTCGAAGAGGTCGCCCGCGATCAGGAAGGCGTTCACGTCCTCGCGGATGGCGAGGTCCACCGCTCTTCGGAAGGCCTCCCGGGACGCCTCCCGGAGGCGGCGCCGGACGGCCTCCGAGCGGCCCGCGAAGGACGTGTCGAGATGGACGTCGGCGACGTGCACGAAGCGCATGAGCCAAAGTAGAGCAAAGCGGAGGGCCGGGGAATCACGCGACGGGTCGGGACGGGCGGGCCACGGGGGCCCGCACGTACCCGTTCCCCCGCTCACCGATCTCGGGTAACGTTGAGACAACGGCTCGTCCCAGAAGGCTCCGAGCCGTCCACCTTCCGTTCATCGCATCCGCGCCCCCCGGGGCCCCGTGGGCTCCGGTCGGCGATCCCCTGCTACCGCGCTCCCGCCCAAGATGAGCGACACGACCGAAGCGGCCGAGCGCCGCGTCGGGCACGACGTTTCGTCGATCGAAGCGATCTGCCGGTTCGTCGAGGAGCGCGCCGCTCCCGGTGAGGAGGAGCGCGCCCGCGCCTTCGCCGAGATCTTCCTCAAGCGCGCTCCCGAGGAGCTGCTGCGGCGGCGGTCCGAGGACGGGCTCGCCGCGATGACGCTCGGCGCCTTCCGCTTCCTGCTGGACTCGAGGCCCTACCGGGTGGACGTCGCTGTCCACAACCCCGGGCGCGAGGAGGACGGCTGGGAGGCCGACGTCACGGTGATCCGCACCAACGTCAGCGAGCGACCGTTCATCATCGACACGATTCGCGAATACCTGACCTCTCGCGACATCCCGATCGAGGCCATGGTCTACCCCCTCCTCGACGTCGAGCGGGACGAGGACGGTCGGGTCGTCGGCGTGCGACCGCCCTCCGACGGGGGAGCCAAGGAGTCCGTCGTCCACTGCGAGGTGGGCCGCATCGAGGATCCCGGCCGCCGCGAGGTCGTCCGCTCCGAGCTCGCCCAGCGCCTGCAGGACGTGGTGCGCGTCACGGACGACTTCGTCCCCATGGTGGGCGCGGTGGAGCGGGTCGTCATCCAGCTCGACCAGAAGGCCGAGGAGTTCCCGGCCCGCAGGGAGGAGCTCGAGGAGATCCAGGATTTCCTCGAGTGGCTCCGGGCAGGAGGCTTCGTCTTCCTGCGCTATCGCGCGTACGACATCGTCCGCCAGGACGGGGAGCCCGCGATCGTGGTCGAGCCGGGGTCGGGCCTCGGGCTCCTGCGCAACGAGGGCGATTCGCGCTTCGCCGAGCCCGTGCCGGTGTCGACGCTCGCCAACGGGATCCGCGAGCTGGCGGTACACGGCCCGGTGCTGATCATCAACAAGACCAACGCCGAGTCGACCGTGCACCGGCGGGCGCGCATGGACTACGTGGGCGTCAAGAAGCTGGGCCCGGACGGAGAGGCGGCGGGAGAGCACCGCTTCATCGGCCTCTTCACGTCGAAGGCGTACGCCGAGCCGGCCGGGAACATCCCGATCCTGAGGCGCAAGCTCGCCGCGATCCTCGCCGAGACGAACGTCCGCGAGGGCTCGCACGACTACAAGGAGATCATCACGATCTTCAACTCGCTGCCCAAGGAGGAGCTCTTCCTCTCGTCGGCGGCGGAGGTCGGCGAGGACGTGCGTACCGTCCTCACGTCGTACAGCACGAGCGAGGTGAGGGTCTCGCTCCGGGAAGACCCGCTCCAGCGTGGCCTGTCCGTGATGGTGATCCTGCCCAAGGAGCGCTTCTCGGGTCAGGTCCGGCGCGCGATCGAGGCCGCGCTGGTCGAGGCCTTCGAGGGGGTCGTGCTCAACTACCACCTGGCGCTCGGCGAGGGGGTCCAGGCGCGTCTGCACTTCTACGTGGGCGGGGAGATCTCGCGCCTGCGGGCGGTGAAGGCTGCCGATCTCGAGCGGCGGATCGAGCGCCTGATCCGAACCTGGACCGACCGTCTGCAGGAGGGGCTGCAGGGCCGCTGGCCGACCGACGAGGCCCGGCGGCTCGCGCGGGAGTACGGCGAGGCCTTCAGCCGGGAGTACCAGGCCGCCACGGATCCGGAGATCGCGGTCGCGGACATCACCGAGCTCGAGGCGATGTCCGCCGACGGGCGCTCCATCTCGGTCATGATCCACGACCGCGGCTCGCTGGCCGCGGTGGCGGGGGTCGTCGGGGCGACGGAGCTGAAGGTCTTCCTGCGCGGCGAGCGGCTCGTCCTGTCGGACTTCATGCCGATCCTCGAGAACGCGGGCCTCAAGGTCGTCGCGATGAAGCCGTACGAGGTCGGAGCGAACGGCCTGCCCGGCGCGACGATCTACGTGTTCGCGGTGCAGGACGACGAAGGACGGCCGCTCGACGTGGACGAGTGCGGCGAGCGGCTCGCCGAGACGGTGCTCGCGGCGCGCACCGGGGACGTGCTCAGCGACCGGCTGAACGCCCTCGTGGTGACCGCCGGGCTGCACTGGCGCGAGGTGGACGTGCTGCGAGGGTACGCCGCGTACGCCTTCCAGGTGGGAGCCGTCCCGAGCCGGTCGGCGCTTCCGACCGCGCTGGTGCAGCAACCGGGCATCGCCAGGGAGCTCTTCGAGCTCTTCCAGACGAAGTTCGACCCCGCGGTCGCCGGCTCCGTCGAGGAGCGGTCGAGCGCGCTGTCCGACATCCGGGACGCGTTCCACGCGTCCCTGCGGAGCGTGTCCCTCCTGTCGGAGGACCGAGCGCTGCGGCGGCTCGAGGAGGTCATCTCGCGCAGCGTGCGCACGAGCTACTACCGGCACGGCGGGCGCGAGCCGGGCGTGCGCTCGGGGGGCGTGCCCTACATCTCCTACAAGTTCATGCTCGACGAGATCGCCACCTCGCGTCCGACGGAGCTGCTCTTCGAGGTCTGGGTGCACTCGGCGCGCATGGAGGGGGTCCACCTGCGCGGCTCTACGGTCGCTCGCGGCGGGATCCGCTGGAGTGACCGTCCCGACGACTTCCGCACCGAGGTCCTCGGGCTGGTCAAGACCCAGATGATCAAGAACGCGGTGATCGTGCCCGGCGGATCCAAGGGCGGCTTCGTCGCGCGCCGCACGCCCTCCGACCCGGAGGAGCGCTGGACGGAGGGGCGGGAGCAGTACCAGACCCTCATGCGCGGCCTGCTCGATCTGACCGACAACCTCGTCGACGGCCGCGCCGTCGCCCCCGAGGGTGTCGTGGCCTACGACCCGCCCGACCCCTACCTCGTCGTGGCGGCGGACAAGGGCACGGCCACGTTCTCCGATCTGGCGAACGGCGTGTCGGCCGAGTACGGCTTCTGGCTGGACGACGCCTTCGCGTCCGGAGGCTCCCACGGGTACGACCACAAGGCCGTCGGAATCACGGCGAGGGGAGGGTGGGAGTGCGTCAAGCGTCACTTCCGCGAGATGGGCAAGGACATCCAGAGCGAGCCGTTCACCGTCGTCGGCATCGGGGACATGAGCGGCGACGTCTTCGGCAACGGGATGCTGCTGTCGGATCAGATCCGCCTGATCGCGGCCTTCGATCATCGCCACGTCTTCATCGATCCCGACCCGGACCCGGCGTCGTCCCATGCCGAGCGCCAGCGCCTCTTCGCGCTGGGGCGGTCGAGCTGGGACGACTACGACCGGACCCTCCTGAGCGAAGGCGGGATGATCGTGCCTCGGGGCGCGAAGGAGGTCGAGCTCACGCCCGGCGCCCGCCGGGCGCTCGGCATCGCCGAGGACGAGGAGCCGCCGGCCGACGGCGAGTCGCTGATCCGCTCGGTCCTGCGCGCGCCCGCGGAGCTCCTCTGGAACGGCGGGGTCGGGACGTACGTGAAGGCGTCCGGCGAGACCGACGCCGAAGCCGGCGATCCGGCCAACGACGCCGTGCGGATCGATGCCACGGAGCTCCGCTGCGAGGTGATCGGGGAGGGTGGGAACCTCGGGCTGACGCAGCGCGCGAGGGTCGAGTACGCGCTCGCGGGCGGTCGGGTCAACACCGACGCGATCGACAACTCGGGCGGCGTCGACATGTCGGACCACGAGGTCAACCTCAAGATCCTGCTCGCGCCGGCGGTGGCCTCCGGGCGGATGACCGTCGACGAGCGCAACCGCCTGCTGCAGGAGCTCACCGAGGCGGTCGCCGAGCTCGTCCTGGAGAACAACCGGTCGCAGAGCCTGGGGGTCTCCCTCGACGAGCGCCGGGCCCGGGAGGGCACCGACGACCTGCGGGACCTGATGTTCACGCTCGAGAAGTCGGGCGACCTCGATCGGGTCTCGGAGCGACTCCCCTCCTCCGACGTCCTCGCGGAGCGCCGCGAGGTCGGGCTCTCGATCGTCAGGCCCGAGCTCTGCGTGCTGTTGGCGTACGCCAAGCTCTCGCTGAAGACCCAGCTGCTGAAGAGTGGCCTGCCGGACGATGCGGTCACCGAGAGCTACCTCCTGGGCTACTTCCCGCCGACGGCCGTGATGGCCGCCGGAAAGGAGAACCTGAGCGGCCATCGCCTGAGGAGGGAGATCATCACGGCCGAGCTGACGAACGACCTCGTCGATCTCATGGGCGCGGGGTTCGCGACGCGCATCATGCGCGACACGGGGCGCTCGGCGGAGGACGTGGTGCGCGCGTGGCTCGTCGCCTCGAGGCTCGCCGACCACCGGGCGCTCGTGACCGAGATGCGCGAGCAGCGCTCGGCCGTGAACGCGCGCGTGGCGTACCGCTGGCTGCTTGGGCTCACCCGGGTCCTGGAGCGGGCGACGCGGTGGGTCCTGCACAACGTCGCGCCGGACGCGTCGCCGGCCAGGATCGTCGACCAGAACCTCGCGGGGCTCGCGATCCTCCGCGAGAGCTTCGGCGAGTTCGTCCTCGGCGAGGAGCGGCGGCTCTTCGAGGCCCGCGTGCTCGAGATCCAGGATCTCGGCGCGGACGAGGCGTTCTCACGCCGGCTGATCACGCTGCGGTTCCTGGACCAGCTCCTCGAGGTCCTGGAGATCTCCCGCGAGACCTCCACGGATCCGGTTCGGACCGCCCGCGCGTACTATCGGATGTCCGAGGCCTTCGACATCCCGTGGCTCCGACGTCGGATCTTCGCGGCCGCCGGCGACGACCAGTGGGAGATCCGCGCGGCGCAGGGGCTGTCCGAGGACCTCTCGCGGGCGCACCGCCGGGTGGTCTTCGGCGTCGTGCGCGAGCTCGGCCCGGAGGAGAGCTCGGCGTCGGCGCCGGAGGACTCTCTCGGGCGGCTCGACCCGCGCGGCCTGGAGCGGTTCCGGCAGATCGTCGCCGAGCTCAAGTCGGAGCAGGCGATCGGCCTGCC
>JBFFWJ010000150.1:0-7550 GCA_041570315.1 Longimicrobiales bacterium
CAGGTAGGCGCGGTAGGCCAGCAACGCCCGCGCGATGTGCTCGCCGTCTCCCGTCAGGGCGACGGCACCGTGGGGACCTGCCCAGAGCCCGCAACCGGGCAAGGGGACGTCGCCGACGCGGCCCAGGAGTCGGGCCTGGAGCTCGGCGCCGCCGACGCCGTGCGGCACCTCCACGGTCTGCTCCCGGGCGATCGCCGCCGCCGACGACGACGCGTGCGCCTCGGAGTCGACCCACAGGCGGTAGCGGACCACGAGCCGGTCCCGATCGGAGCGTCGCGCGTCGAGTCCCCGCGTGCCGCCCATCGACCGCTACAGATCGACCTCGACGCCGCGCGGGCCGGCGTTGACGATGCGCGTGTCGCCCAGCCGGGACTCCTGCTCCCAGCACCCGTGGATGTGGCCGCACACCACGAGCCTGGGCCGTGCCCGCTCGATCGCCTCCAGGACCGCGCGGCTGCCGACGTGACGGCCGCCCGCCTCGTCCACGTGGCCGAGCGGCGGGGAGTGCGTGACCAGCACCCCGCCCTCCGGGCACCCCTCCAGAAGCGCGGAGGCCTCCTCCTCGGACAGGTCGAAGCTCCACTCGCCGAACGGCGTGACGGGAACCGCACCCCCCAACCCCCAGAAGGCGACGCCGTCGATCTCGCATCCCGAGCCGTGCAGGACACGCGCCGCGGGCCACCGGGCGCACGCCCGCACCAGCTCGGCGTCGGACTCCCCGTTTCCGGGAACCAGCACCGTCGGCGGCGTCGCCTTCGAGAGCACCCGCACGGTCTCCTCGAGTCCCCGTCGCATGACCGCGAGATCCCCGGCGCAGACGAGCACGTCCGCTTCGCCGGCCCGATGCGCGAGCCGGCGCGCCGCCTCGTGGTCCCGGTGTATGTCGCTGCAGAGGAGGAGCCTCATCGGTGCCGCCCTCGGGCTCGGCCGGTGTCGCGCGGAAAACGGGACGGGGGCTCGCACGTCGCGAGCCGCGCTGGCCGAAGCTAGCGGCACCGACCCGCCGCCGCGACGCGTGGGATCTCCCCGGTCGTCGCGCGCCCCCACCGGTCCTCGGTCGCGCAGACCGCGCAGCCCGGGGGGCCTGCGCTCACGCCGTATTGCGGCGACCGGGGCGCCCGCGCATGGTGGCGGCTGCGACCGATTCCCCGAGGAGCCGCACGAGGAGCCCCACGATGACCCGCCCACGCCGTCACCCCACGCGTAGAGCCCACCGCCACGGAGCTCGGGTCGCCCGCGGCGCCCTCCCCCTCGTGCTCGCCGGCGCCACCGCCTGCGCCGCGGGCGAGCCCGAGGCCGTGTCGCTCGTGGGCCCCGAGGTGGCCGCCGCGCTCGAGGTGATCCGCCCCGAGGCGATCGAGCGGCACATCCAGGTCCTCGCCCACGACTCCCTCGCGGGTCGAGCGCCCGGAACGCCCGGCTTCGAGGCCGCGGCCCGCTACGCCGAGCAGGTCCTGCGCTCCCTCGGCCTGGAGCCCGCAGGCGCCGGAGGAACGTACCGGCAGCCGGTGCCCCTGCGGGAGAGCATGGTGGTCGAGCCGGAGAGCGGGATGGCGATCCACTCGGGCGCAGGGAGCGCGGAGCTGGTCTACGACGTCGACTTCTACCTGAGCCCGGACCCGCTCCGGGAGGCCGTGGAGATCTCCGGGGCGGCCGTCGCCTTCGTGGGATACGGGGTCAGCGCCCCCGGACTGGGCTACGACGACTACGCCGACATCGACGTCCGCGGCAAGGTGATCGCGTACCTGAGCGGCGCGCCACCGGCCTTTCCGAGCAACGAGCGAGCCTACTATTCCTCGGGCGCCACCAAGCAGGCGGAGGCCGTGGCGCGGGGGGCCATCGGGATCCTCACCTTCTGGGACCCGTCCGACCCGCGGTTCCGCTGGGACGTCAACGCGGCCCGCGCGAAGCGGGGCAGCTTCGCGTGGCTCGACGCGGACGGGACCCCCGATCGCGGTGACGCCGCCATCCGCGGGGCCGCTTCCCTCAACCATTCGGCGGTCGACGCGCTCTTCGAGGGCGCGCCGCGCTCGCTCGAGGAGGTGTACGGCGCGGCCGCAGCCAGCGTCCCGCAGGCCTTCGACCTGGAGGCGACGGTCTCGATGGCGACCCGCACGCGTCACCGCGGGGTCGACAGCTGGAACGTGGCGGCCCGCCTGGCCGGGAGCGATCCCGCCCTCGCCGACGAGCACGTGGTCTACGTCGCGCACGTCGATCACTTCGGCGTGGGCGTCGCCGTCGACGGAGACGACATCTACAACGGAGCGCACGACAACGCGTCGGGCACGTCGATCGTCCTCGAGATCGCGCGGGCCTTCACGAGCCTGCCGGCTCCTCCCCGGCGCTCGGTGCTCTTCCTCGTGGTCACGGCGGAGGAGTGGGGCCTGCTGGGCTCGGACTACTTCGTCCACAACCCGACCGTCGCCCCGTCCGGCCTGGTCGCGACCTTCTCGCTGGACATGCCCTTCCTCTTCCACCCTCTGCTGGACATCGTGCCGTACGGCGCCGAGCACTCGAGCCTGGGGCGCTCGGTCGAGGCCGCCGCCGGCCGGCTCGGCATCGCGCTCGCCCCGGACCCCATCCCCGAGCAGGTCCTGTTCATCCGCAGCGACCACTTCAGCTTCATCCGCCAGGGGATCCCGGCCCTCTTCATCAAGAGCGGATTCGAGACGGGCGACCCGGCCGTGGACGGTGCCGCGATCAACGCGGCCTTCCGCAGCGACCTGTACCACACCCCCTTCGACGAGGTCGACCAGGGCTTCGACTACGAGGCGGGCGCGCAGCACGCGAGGGTCAACTTCCTGACCGGATGGCTCGCGGCCCAGGCGGACGAGCGCCCGTCCTGGAACGAGGGGGACTTCTTCGGCGGCCTGTTCGGGGGCAGGTAGGGATGCCCGCGGGGTGCACCGAGCGCCCGGAATGCCTATCGTGAGGGCGGGCCGCAGCCTCGTGGGCAGACCTCGACGGCACGCCTCGCACGACCACCCGAGACCGGAAGACCGCGCCATGATCACCCGACCCTCGTCCGCGCTCGGAGCCGTCGTCGCGAGCGTCCTCCTCGTCGCGAGCCTGCCGCTGGGGGCGCACGCGCAGGCCGACCGGCGCGCCGGCGAGGCGATCCCCCGCACCCCGGACGGGCGGCCCGACCTCCAGGGCAACTGGTCGAACGCGACCATCACGCCGGTCCAGCGTCCGCCCGGACAGGGCCCCGTCCTGACCTCCGAGCAGGTGCGCGCGATCGAGGGGGAGCGGCAGGGCTTCATCGCCGAGCTCTCGGCGCCGAGTGACCCGGATCGGGAGGCGCCCCCGGTCGGCGGCAGCTACACCGGAAACCCGCTCTTCGACGCGGCCTCCGGCGGCTCCGGCGGCTACAACTACTTCTACATCGACGGCGGGGACCTCGTCGCGATCGTCGACGGCGAGCCCCGATCGTCCCTGGTCACGAGCCCGGCCGACGGCCGCATTCCGGCCTTCACCGAAGAGGGCCGCGCCCGCCTCGCCGAGCGCCAGCGCCTCCAAAGCCGCTTCGGCGAGTACGACAACCCGGAGAACCGACCGCTCGGAGAGCGGTGCATCAAGTCGTTCGGCTCGAACGCCGGCCCGCCCATGCTGCCGAACTACTTCTACAACAACAACTACACGATCGTGCAGACGCCCGACCACGTCATGATCATGACCGAGATGGTCCACGACGTCCGCATCATCCGCCTCGGCGAGCGCCGCCCGCTCCCGGACCACATCCGCCCCTGGTTCGGCGACTCGTGGGGCCGGTGGGAGGGAGACACGCTCGTGGTCGAGACGACGAACCTGGCCGAGCGGCAGCTGAGCGAGCACGCGTACGTGTATCCCGGGGGGTCGGACCGGATGCGGGTGATCGAGCGGTTCACGCGCGCCGACGCCAACTCGCTCCACTACGAGTTCACCGTCATCGACCCCGAGACCTACGTGGAGCCCTGGAGTGGGGAGGTTCCCTTCAAGAGGCTCGACGCCCTGGTCTACGAGTACGCCTGCCACGAGGCGAACTACGCGCTGTTCAACGTCCTCAGCGGCGCGCGGGCGCAGGAGCGGGAGGCCGGCGCCCGACGCTGACCGCGCGCGCCGCCCTCAGAGGGCCTCGAACACCTCGATCATCCTCCGGCGCGCCGCCGCGTCCGGGAGTCGCCCGCGCCCGGCGCCCATGTTGTCGACGAGATGCTCCGGATCGCTCGTGGCCGGGATCACCGCGGTCACGGCGGGGTGCGACACGATGTACTTGAGGAAGAACTGCGCCCAGCTCCCGATGTCGAAGTCCGACGCCCAGGGAGGCAGGCTCTTCCCGGCGACCCGCGAGAAGAGGTTCCCGGTCGTGAAGGGTCGGTTCACGAGGACGGCGACGCCGCGCTCGGCGGCCAGCGGGAGGAGCCGCTCCTCGGGCACCCGGTCGCCGATCGAGTAGTCGAGCTGCACGAAGTCGAGCTCGAAGCGGCGCAGCGCCGACTCGACCAGCTCGTACTGCCGCGGAAAGGACGTCGTGATGCCGAGGTATCGGGTGCGGCCCCGGCTCTTCCAGGCGCGGACCGCGTCGAGGTGGGCCTCCAGGTAGCGGTCGGACAGCGTCCGGAAGTCATCGCCCAGATTCCACACCTGCATCAGGTCGACCGTGCGCTTGCCCAGCACGCGAGAGGACTCCTCCATCTGCGCCGTCGCGGCCTCCACTCCCCGGTCCTGCACGTTGACCTTCGTCGCCAGGAAGAGGTCGTCCCCGCCGCCGATCGCTCCGACGGCGTGCCCCACGAAGGCCTCCGACCGGCCATACGAGGGCGCGGTGTCGATCACCTTGCCCCCGAGCTCCCGGAACCGACGCACCACCTGCATCGGCCCGGCGGCCTCGGCGTCTTCGGGGGCGACGTCGAAGGTCCGCCAGGAGCCGAGCCCGACGACGGGAAGCTCCTCCCCGCTCTTCGGGATCGGGCGCGTGATCTCGCGGGCCTGGGTCGCGCCCAGGAGGGCGCCCCGGTCGAGGAGCGCTCCGAGCCCGACTCCGGCCCCGACCTTCTGGGCCCTCCGACGCGACATCACCACGGCACCCTCCCGGCTTCGGCGTTGCCCGCACGCGGCCGCCCCGGGCGCGGGCGCGCCCGAACGGGCCGACACGGCCAACTTGGCGAGGACGCGCCGCACGCGCGACCCGACGCGCCGGGGCGGGAGGCTGCCGAGCCCCTCTCCGGAGGCGCGCCCCCCGTTGCGCGGGCCCGGTCGGGATTCGGCCGGCCCCTACGAGATCGGCCTCCTCGGGCGGGGCGCCACGATGATCACCGAGAACCCCGCCTCGCGCACCAGGTCGTTGAACGCGTCGAGACGGGGGCCCAGCAGCTCGTCGTTCGCCGCCTGGTGGATCGACCAGCGCGCCCGCAGGTCGCGGAGCACGTCCCGCGATCCCATGCTGACACCCGTATCCGCGCCGTCCGCGTTCCCGTGCAGGAAGACGTACTGGAACTTCAGCCGGGTCGGGAAGTTGATCACGGTCTGGCCGTCGACGGTGCGGCGCTGGTAGAGCGAGTCCGCGACCGCCTCCAGGCCGCCCGCGAGATCCCGCCCGGCCTCGACCACGCCCTCCGCCCCCTCCTGGTCTCCGAGGCGGCCCACCAGCGTCTCGACCTGCCCCCTGACGTCCTCGTTGCGGGCGACCGCTCGATGGATCGCCGTGAGCTCCGCCGCGACCTCGGCCACGAACGCGTCCTGCTCGGCGTACTCGGCCATCGTCGCGTCGACCCTGGGGTCCATGCGCACCTCGAGCGGCTGGCTCATCGACCAGCCTCCCACGGTGAGGCGCACGTCGTAGCGGCCCGGGATCACGCGCCGGCCCTGGAGCGATCCGAAGACGTACGCGCCCGGGATGTTGGGGATCGACTCGTGCCGCAGATCCCAGGTCACCCGGTTCGCGCCCGCCGTCAGCTCGAGCGGCCGCGCCCCGGGACTCCGCTCCTCGTCCGGGCTCGTCGACAAGGTGCGCACCAGATCGCCGGAGGAATCTCGGATCTCGAGCGTGACCGGCACGTCCTCGTCGGGCTCCCCGGCGAGCACGAGGTCGAGGATCGCCCCGCCCGGCGGATTCCGTCCCTCGCCACCCCCGCCCGGGCCGCCACCTCCGCCGCCGCCGGCCAGGCGGTAGGCGTGCCTCGGCGCGAAGAGCCAGCTCCCGCCCTCCGGCGCGTCCGCCGCCTGCTGCAGCGGCGAGAGGTCGTCGAGGATCCAGAAGCTGCGGCCCGAGGTGGCTACGACGAGGTCGTTCTCCCGCTCGTGCACCATGAGGTCGTTGACCGGCGTGTTGGGCAGGTCGAGCTGCAGCGACCGCCAGCGCGCGCCACGGTCGAACGAGACGTAGACGCCGGTCTCCGTGCCGGCGTAGAGAAGACCTCGGCGGACCGGGTCCTCGCGCACCACGTGGATCCAGGCGTCCTCGTCGATCCCCCCCGCGATCTCCCGCCAGCTCCTGCCGTAGTCCGTGGTCTCGTAGGCACGCGGCGTGAAGTCGTTGAACTTGTAGCGGCTGAACGCGACGTACGCGGTGCCGGCGTCGTGGGGGGAGACCGAGATCTCGTTGATCATCCCCTCACCCCACCCGGCCGGCGTGACGTTCTCCCAGCTCCCTCCCCCGTCGCGCGTGACGTGCACGAGGCCGTCGTCGCTCCCCGTCCACAGCGTGCCCGGCTCGTGCGGCGACTCGGTGAGCGCGTAGATCGTCCCGTAGATCTCGCCGCCCGCCCCCTCGTTCGTGATGGGGCCGCCGCCGTAGCCCTGCTTCTCGTCCTCGTCCCGCGTGAGGTCCGGGCTGATCTCCTCCCAGGTCATGCCGCGGTCCCGGCTCCGCACGACGTGGTTGGAGGCGTGGTAGATCGTGCTCGGATCGTGCGCCGACACGAGGATCGGAGCGCTCCAGTTGTAGCGGTACTTCATCTCCCGCCCCTGGAGCGCCGCGGGCATGACCGGATAGGCCGCGACGTCTCGGGTCGCCCCGGTCCGGTGATCGAACTCCGAGATGATGCCCATGTAGCACCCCGCGTACACGAAGCGCGGATCGTCGGGGTCGAAGGCCGGACGGGCGCTCTCGCAGCCCCCGACCGGGTACCAGTCCTTCCAGGTCACGCCGCCCTGGCCCCGGCTCGCGATCGCGACCGAGCTGTTGTCCTGCTGCCCCCCGTACACGTGGTAGGGGAAGCGGTTGTCGAGGTTGACCCGGTAGAACTGCGCGGTCGGTTGGTTTCGCTGCGTCGACCAAGACGCGCCCCCGTTGAAGGAGACGTTCGCGCCGCCGTCGTTGGCGTTGATCATCACCTCGTTGTCCTCCGGGTGGATCCAGAGGTCGTGGGTGTCGCCGTGCGGGACCGGCACGTTCGCGAAGGTGCGCCCTCCGTCGATGGACTTCATCATGGGGGCGTTCAGGACGTAGACGGTCTCCTCGTCGACCGGGTCGGCGTAGACCTCGATGTAGTACCAGGCACGGGCCCGGATCGTCCAGTCGTCGCTGACCAGCGACCAGGTCGCGCCCGCGTCGTCGGATCGGAAGAGCC
>JBFFWJ010000151.1:0-7535 GCA_041570315.1 Longimicrobiales bacterium
CGGGCTCCAAGGCGTGTACGAGCTCGAGTCGACGCGATCTGCGGATGAGCACCTCGAGTCCCGGGAATGGGTCTCACCCGACGACGTCCTGGCCCACCTCGCGGCCGACGGGATCGAGCGGGTTTACTGGATCCGGCTGGAGCAACTCGGTCCGAAACCCGCCTGGGTCGTCAAACCGGGCCCCTTTGAGCTCGAACGTGTCTACGACGCACGCACGGCCGAGCGCCTCGACCCTTTGCCCGAGGAGATGCTTCGGGCGATCGCCGACGAGCACCTGGTCGGTACGCGGGTCAGCGAGATGCACGACGGGGCCGAGTTCAACCGGTATTACACGGTCGACCGCGTCCCTGCAGTGGCCGTGCGAATGGAGGGTGACCAGCCCTCCGAGCTGGTGTTCTCGCAGGTGTCCGGGAGGATTCTCCGTCGGACGGATCGACTCGCCGAGTGGTTCCATCGAGCGTACCTGAGCGTCCACGTATGGCAGTGGGGTGACGCGCTCGGCGCCTTCACCGCGCTTCTGTACGGGCTCGTCGGGATCGCCCTGGTGCTGGTCGGCATCGGCTACACGCTCTGGTGGCAGCGCAGGGATGCGCGCCGGCGATGGACCGATGCGGTCCGGCCCGCCCGTCGCGTCCACGCCCGCCTCGCTCCGGTCGCCGGTTTCCTGCTCGCGACACAAATGCTCGTCGGAGCGTACCTGTGGTTCAACCTCGGCCTGATCGAGCCGAGGTTCCGCGGCCAGGGCTCGTTTCACCCCGAATGGTCGGGCGGGATCACCACGAATGAATCGCTGCCCACGCCGTCCGACATTCTTGCGGCAGTCTCCGAAGCCCTTCCCGCCGGGAGCGAAGTCGTTCGGTACGAGTGGCGGGCCGTAGCGGATCAGCGCTTCGCGCTAGCCTACCCCGAACTTCATCGAAACGGCGTGCTGCTGGACCTGTCGAGCGGCAAAGTGCTGGACCGACTAACGCCGGAGCTGGCCGCCCGAGCCGGCGCCGCCGTCGTGGACGGGGAGGCTGTCGATGCGGGCGTCGAGTCCACGGAGTATTGGATGGACTTCAACGCGCGTGTACCGACGTACCGATTCCGGTTCTCGGATCCGGACGACACCGACGTGCACATCTCGCAGACCACCGGAGAGGTCGTGCAGCGACGCCCCGCCATCTGGCGCGCGTTCGGACCGTTCCTGGCCTATCACACGTTCGGCTTCACGGGCAACGCCTGGTTCGACACGGCGCTTCTCACGGCGCTCCAGACGTCGATCCTCGCGATGGTCTTCTCCGGGTGGCGTCTCGCGCTTCGAGAGCGAGGTCGTCGCCTGCCCCCCTCTGTCCCGGATTGATGGTCTCGAGGGACGCAGCCGGCGCGCAGAACGGCCGACGTGCCGGCCACGACGAGAGCGGTACGCGCTTCGCCCTGAGCCTCGGCGGTGGCGGCGGCGCCGGTCGTGCGCCTGCGGCGAAGGCCCGCCAGGAGCCGGCATCGCCGGCCCGGGTGCCTCGCCCTCGCCGGGACGCCACCCCGCGAGCCCGCTAGAAGTAGTATTCCAAGGCCGCCTGCACGTAGTCGTCTCGTCTGAACCAGTAGACGGGATCGTCGTCCGAGTCGGACCGGAACAGGCGCCCGATCAGCTCGACCCGCCACCCCTCGGCGAGTCTTCGGCTCGCTTCGATCTTTCCGAGCGTCACGCCCGAGTCGAGATCCCGCAGCACCCCTGCTAGGACTTCACTGCCCCGCACGTCGTTGAACGACAGGCGAAGGCCCCCGAACAAGTCGTTGTCGTGGATGTTGAACGTCAGGTTGTCGCGGCCGTCGTAGCTGTACTCGATGATGGCCCCGAGGTCCAGAGGGCTCCCGGCGACCCCGTACGTAGTGTGTTCGAATCCCCCGGTAATGGCCGCGAACGTGGGCCCCTGACCCTCACGGACGATGCTTTCCGCCTTCCAAAGCCAACTCCCGCGCGTCCACTGGATCTCGAGACCGGCCTGCCGAACGAGATCGTACCGGGGACGGACGGCCGGGTCGACCGGGGTGCCGGCCGGGACGAGCTCGGGATCGCGAGCCGTGCCCTGGAAGTAGCTGAGTGCCCAGTTCACGTTGCCGCGGCCATGCGACCATCGGACTGCGGCATCCGCGTTCCACTGCCCGCGCCTCGACTCGTAGGAGGGCGAGTCGTCCAGGACCGTCACCTGCACGCCGGGCCGGCCCGAGGCGGAAGGATAGAGCTGAGCCCGGGCCCCGGTCATCGCGAACAGCTCGAAGATGCCCAGGTCTCCCGCTTCGTACGTGACGAGCAACATGAGCTGACCGAGCTTCTCGTCCGCATCGAGCTCGTCCAGGTAGTCGGTCTGGTTCACGATGTTCACCAGGTGCCGCGACTCTGTGACGCCCCAGAACACGGTGTTGATCCCGACGGAGACGCTGACGGCTTCGCGGTGCCAGTCCGCGCGCGCCTCCCGCACGTCGACGTAGGACCGACTGGGATCGCTGTCGTCGGCGCGCGCGCGCGCGATCGCTCTCAGAACCACTCGATCGCCGAGTGGAAGCGTGAGCTCCGGCTGAAGCTTGACGGACGCGCTCACCCACCGTGGCTGCGCGTCGGCGAGGGGATCGACCGGGAAGAGCCGGACCTCGACGCCCGCCTGGCCCACGAGATCCACCTGGGCGGCCAGGGGCGAGGGCCCCGAGGGGCCGACGTGGACGCCGACGCATACGAGTGCGAGAAGTCCACGCCTCCGGCTACCGCACACGGCCCAAGGCGGCCCGGCTGAAGTCGTTCTCGTCGAGCCCCGTGTGGAAGCGGTAGTCGAACCAGCGGAGACGGGTCGCGTCCTCGGTCCTGTGATTGACCATCCGCGCTTCCGAGGGCCTCCAGAGGCCATCCAGGTACGCCTCGTAGCCACTCAAGGTGAGCGTCTTGAGGAGGCGGTCGCGCAGGTCCCAGGAGTCGACGCGAAGGACCCGGTACTCCTCGGTGTCGATCCAGAGCCTCTGCTTCCGATAGCCGGTCCCCTGATAGCGCGGATACCGCTCGATGACGAAGCACGGCGTCCCGTCGAGCAGCTCCTCACCGATGAATCCGTAGTCGTACTGGCTCGGATACATCGGCACCAAATCCTCGTACGCGAGCTCGCTTCCCATGAAGGGCGACGAACGGCCACTGACCGAGATCCGCTTCGTGCGCCGGAGTGCCGGCAGGTAGAGCCACTGCTCCTCCTCGCGGTCGCGCGCGGAGTACGTGAGCAAGCCCGTGCCGCGAATGTCACGCGGACTGTGGAAGTAGACGAGCGAGCGCTCCTCGTCCTCCGAGATCTCCAGCGAGAGAAGCTCGAGCTCCCGCACGGTCTCCTCGCCGCGTCGGTCCACCAGGATCATTTCCATCCGCGCCTGATAATCCCCGAACCCTCGTGCGCGCCGGTCCGCCTCGAGCGCGATCTGGCGGCCGCGCTCCGCGGCGTCGGGTCGTTGGGCGGACGTCGGCGCGACGCCGGCGGTGAGCAGGGCCAGCAGAACGCGAATCACCCGGGTCGAGCCCCCGTGCGCGCTCATGACATTCCTCCTTCCAGAGCCTTAGCCGCCACCTGGGGATACGCTTCCGGACGCTCCTGAAAGCGATCCAGACACCGACGCGAGCAGAAGACGTGGCGCCGCGCGCCGAAGGTCAGGACGTGTTCCGCCGACCACTCGTCCACCCTCATGCCGCATACCGGGTCGTGAACCCACGAATGCACTTCGGAGCGCCTGTCACGAATGCGTCCGTCCTCCAGCCAGAGCACCCGATCGGCGATGTCCTCGACGCGCGGATCGTGCGAGACGACGATCACGGATACGCCTTCGTCCCTGGCGAGGTCGTGGAGGATCATGCCGACCTCCATTCCTTTCTGCGAGTCGAGGTTTCCCGTGGGCTCGTCCGCCAGGATCAGGGGCGCCCCGTTGATGAGCGCGCGCGCGATCGCGACACGCTGCTTCTCGCCACCCGAGAGCGTCGTGGGGTGGGCCTTGCGACGCCCCGACAGGTCGAGCCGCTCGACGAGCTCTTCCATGCGGTCACGAGCGCCCCGCACCCCGCCGGGAGCGAGCTGCGCAGGCAACAGGATGTTCTCCTCGACCGTGAGCGCGTCGAGCAGGTTGAAGGCCTGGAAGATGAAGCCGATGCGGTGCGCGCGAATCCTCGGCAGCTCGGCCTCGGACAGCCCCCAGACCTCCGTGCCACCGACGTAGACCTCCCCGGAGGTCGGCCGCATCAGGCCCCCCATCATGGACAAGAGGGTCGTCTTGCCCGAACCGGAGGGCCCCATGATGACGACGATCTCCCCGGGGTCGACGGACACGGACACCTCGTCGACCGCGTTCACCGTCGCCGCGCCGGAGCCGAAGCGCTTCGTCAGGTTGCGAACGCTAAGGATGCTCGAGTTGTTCACCGTACGTCCCCTATTCACTGAAGGCGGACATGGGATCGAGGCGCGCGACCCGACCGGCGAGCGTGAGGCTCGCCGTCAGGGCGACAGCCAGCCCCGCGAGGCCGATCCGGGCGAGCATCGCGCCCTCGAGGGTGAGCGAGAGGATGGGGGCGAGCCGCGGCCCGACGAGCGCGACGAGCGCGACGACCGCCACCGCGAAGGCGAACGCAAGCCCCGTGATCACGACGGCTTGAATCAGCACGGAGGCGTACATGTGCCGGTTCGAGAAGCCCACGGCTTTGAGGATCACGAGCTCGCGGCGGTTGTGAGACACGTGGATGAAGAGCGCGAACGCCACGAGCACCGTGGCGAGCGCCGCGCAGATCATGGTCATGAGCGCGATCACCTCGGTGCCCATCTGACTCGCGAGCTGCAGATCGTTCGCGACGAAGTCCGCCGTCGTGAGCGCCGCGACGCCGTCGACCTCGGCCTCGATCCGAGCGGCGAGCTCCGCCGGGGGCACTCCGGGATCCGCTCGAACCAGCATGTAGCTCTCGTAACCGCTCAAGGAGAGCAGATCCGAGAGATCCGCCGCCGGGACGAACGTGACCGGGTTCGTGACCGAGAAGGTCTCCCGCGAGAGCCCGACCACCTCGAAGCGGAGGTCCGCGACCTGGATCGAGTCGCCGATCGACGTCGCCGTCAGGCGGGACAGCGTCTCGGGAATGACCGCCTCGCCGGACGAGACCTCGCCCCTTCCCTCGGCGAGCGACCAGGGACCGCCCGGCTGGTCGGCTTCGTCGATCCCCACGACGTAGCTGAACCACTGTCGGCCGCCGGCCTCGACCATCGTGTTGAGGTAAAGAATGCCATCGACCGACCCGACGCCCTCCACGCGGCCGAGCTCGACCCGCTTGCCCTCGCTGATGAACGACGAGGCCATGTGCATGTTCGAGACGTGGCGCTGCATCACCCAGACGTCCGCACCCGCTTCTTCGAGGTAGACGGCCAGCTGCCGGGTCTCGCCCTCCCAAATCGCCCGGAACATGATCACCAGGGCGAATGCCGCTCCTACGGACACGATGGACCCGAGCACGCGCATGCGCGCTCGGAGCAACTCCTTGACGGTCCACCGCGCGATCATGTCTGGAACACTTCGTGCGGGTCCAGCGCGCGCACGAAGCGCAGCGGACCCAGGGCCCCGACGAGCGCGAAGGTGACCGATCCGCCGATGGCCCACAGGAGCGGACCGGGGAGCGTCGGCCTGATCAGATAGATGGGCATCGTCGCGTGCGCGACGGCCGTGAGGCCGACGGCGAGCGCCACTCCGAGCGGGATCGCGAGGCCCAGCAGGATGGCGACCTCGGCGACGATCGACGCTGCGATCGCCCTCTCCCCGAATCCGAGCGCCTTGAGGATGCCGAGGTCCTTCCGGCGCGCCTCGGCCGCGGTGAACATGAAGAGGGCCACGACGAGTAGACCCGCCAGGTACGCGATGCCGACGAGGAGGGCCAGCAACGCACCGAGCATCGTCTTGCCGAGCGCTTCGTCATTGCCGGCCATCACCTCGGGCGCGAGGACGTCGACGTCGGGTACCGAGGCCTCCACCCTTTCCGCGACCGCGATTGGGTCCGCGTCGGGCTCGATCTCGATCAGCAGATAGCTCAACAGCGGGAAGGCGCTGATGTCGTCCGCCAGGTCGGCCTCGAAGTAGAATTCGATGAGCGAGTCGTACTCCAGGAAGGCGAACGGAGTCCACAACGCCGACATGGGCCTCACGATGCCCGAGACGCCGAACGCGTAGCCCGCGACCACGAAGTCGTCGCCTGGCGCGAGGTCGAACAGCTGCGCGATCGCCCGGTCGATCAGGATGTCACCCTCGCCCGAGGGGAGCCGCCCCTCGAGCGTCTCTCGCGGTCCTCCCGCCGAATCGACCACGAACAGGAAGATCGCGCTCTTACGGCCGGCCTTCTCGTAGATGATCGGAAGCGTCGTCATGGGATGCGCCACGCGCACCCCCTCGACGGCCTCCACTTGACCACGCGCCATCTGGGGAATCACGGAGCGGGCCCCGATCATGTTGCGGACCCCGGCCTGCGTGGCGATGAGGTCCGCTCCGCGGTCCAGCGCGACGCTCCGAAGCTGCGTGCTCAACCCCTGCTGAAAGCCCTGCAGGAAGAGGATCACGGCGAAGACAGCCGCGATCCCGACGCAGGTCAGCCCGGAGCGGGTCAGGTCCCAGCGCAGCTGGCGCAACGCGATCTTGAACATCTTGGGTCACCACCACCTCGGCACTCAGCGGTGAAGATGCCTCGACGAGCCTCCCACGCGCTGCCGGGGTTTACCCGAACTTCGTGCAGGGCTTTTCCCCGCCGACGGGTGGCGTTCGCCCCTTCTCGGCTCCATCGTTCTTCAGGAGGTGAGGCGCATGATCTCGAGAGAAGGGGCGGGCCCGACGGCGATCCCGGGTGCGATCGTCGAGGGAAGCCATCACCGCTTCGCCCTGATCCTCGGCGGCGGCGGCGCCCGGGGCTTCGCCCACGCGGGCGTGCTTCGAGCTCTCGAGCACATCGGCTTCATGCCATCGGCCATCGTAGGCGTCTCGATGGGTGCGGTCATCGGCGCCGCCTACTCACTCCGCGCGGACTGGTACGACGCCCTACTCGACTTCGCCAGATTCGGCCTCCCCCGGATGGGGAGCCGCCCCACGCGTCGGAAGGAGCGTGGGAGGTCGAAGCTCAAGCAGCTGGCCTCGAGCACCAAGGCAATGTGGGACTTGGGCCGGGGATGGGGGGCAGACCTCGATGACGTGCGGGCCGGGCGTGATGCCCTTCGAGTGTTGCTCGGTAGCAAAGATCTGGCCGAAGGAAGAATCCCGATCGTGGTTTCCTCGACGGACTTGTTGTCCGGTGAAAGAGTCGTGACTCGAGAGGGTCCGGCCGTCGAAGCGGTTTACGCGAGTTCGGCCCTTGCAGGCGTACTACCTCCCGAACGCGCAGGATCTCGCTTGCTCGCGGACGGGGCCTACACGGATGTCTGCCCAATCGACGTGGCCAGGGGGTTCGGGTGCGAGTGCGTCGTAGCCGTGAACCCGGGTCGGTCCGACGTGGTGGAGGACATCGCCAGCGGACTGCA
>JBFFWJ010000152.1:0-7532 GCA_041570315.1 Longimicrobiales bacterium
CCTTCGATGCTGACGCAGAACCACGTGTCCGTGCTGCCGGATTTCTACGGCCTGACGACGTCGATTCGCCCGGACCGACTCAAGTCGGCCGTGGTCGTGCTCGCAAGCGAGGAGGGAGCCGCGAAGTACGTGCACGGCAACCTCGGCGAGGGCACGTGGACCTACTTCGGCGGCCACGACCCCGAGGACGCCGAGCACCAGATCGGCGACCCTCAGACGGACCTGGCGCTGCATCCGAACTCGCCCGGGTACCGGCTCATCCTCAACAACGTCCTCTTCCCGGCGGCGAAGAAGCAGAAGCTCAAGACTTGAGCAGCTTGATTCCCGAGGGTTTTCCGGTGCGGCTTCCGAAGGAGGCCCTCGCGGGCCTGGACGGGCTCGAGGACGGCGACGGCGAGCCGGCTCCGGGAGGGGAGCCGGGACGCGAAGCTCCGGGACGACCGCCGTCCGCGCTGACCTTGTCGGCGGGCGCCGCGGCCCGGATCCGGCACGAGATCGGGCGTGCGGGGGGGCGGGAGGTCTGCTTCCTGGCGACCGTGGACGAATCCAGGGTCGTCCACGACCCGCGCGCGGTCGCCCGCGGGAACTTCGAGGCCGTGCTGGTGGCCGCCCGCGACGCCCCGGAGGGCGGGGTGATGCTGCACAACCATCCGAACGGCACGCTCGAGCCCTCCGAGGCGGATCTCGCCGTGGCGGCGCACCTCTACGAGCGAGGGCTGGGGACCGCGATCGTCGACAACGACGCGGCGGGCCTGTACGTCGTGGTGGAGCCACCGCTGCCCCGCGTGCGCGTCCGCCTGGACGGGCCCGAGCTCGACGGCGTGCTCGCGCCCGGTGGGGAGCTCTCGCGCCGCTTCGGAGGGTACGAGGACAGGCCCGGGCAGCGAGCGATGCTCGAGAGCGTCGTCGAGCGCTTCAACGAGGGCGGCATCGCGGTCGTAGAGGCCGGGACCGGTACGGGAAAGTCCCTGGCCTACCTCCTGCCCGCAGCGCGCTGGGCCCAGGAGAACCGAGAGAGGACCGTCCTGTCCACCAACACGATCAACCTTCAGGAGCAGCTCGCCGGCAAGGACCTCCCGTTGGTCCGCGAGCTGATCGGCGACGTGCGCTGGGCGCTGGTCAAGGGGCGCGGCAACTACATCTCGATCCGGCGGGCGCTGCTCGCGGCCGAGACCCAGACGGCGCTGTTCGAGGACGATCGCTCCGACGAGATGCGGGCGCTCCTGGAGTGGATGGAGGGCACCGAGGACGGCTCCCTGTCCGACCTCCCGTTCTCGCCGTCCGACGAGACCTGGGAGGAGGTGCGCAGCGACCCCGACATCTGCCTCAGGGCGCGCTGCCCGCACTTCCAGGACTGCTTCTATCAGAGATCGCGCCGCCGGGCGGCCTCCGCGGAGCTCCTCGTCGTCAACCATCACCTGCTGTTCACCGACCTGGCGGTGCGGCGCGCGACCCAGAACTACACGCAGTCCGCGGTGCTGCCGGCCTATCAGCGGGTGGTGTTGGACGAGGCCCACAACGTCGAGGATGCGGCCACCTCCCATCTCGGAGTGGAGATCACCCGGCGGGGCCTGTACCGGGCGATGTCCCGGCTGGACCGCCGCGGACGTGGGATCCTGACCGCGATCCACGAGGCCACGGGCGACGCCGAGAACGGCGCGGAGCTCCGGGAGCGTCTGGAGAACCGCGTGCGGCCCGCCCTGTCGCGAGCGAGGGCCGCGGTCGAGGGGCTCGTGGAGCGGCTCGAGCTCCACGTGCCGGAGGGAGAGGGGGCGGTGCGCCTGGGGCCCTCCGGTGCGGGGGAGCCGGCGGAGCAGGAGGACGTGGGCGAGACGCTGCGCGCTTGCCTGGCCGCGCTCACGACCCTGGAGCGGGAGGTGGCGGAGCTCAGGGCGCGACTCGAGCTCGTGGAGACGCTGGCCGAGCGGCTCGAGGGGCGGCTCCTCGACCTGCGCTCGATCGAGCGCAGGCTGGCGGCCTCCGTCCACGGGCTGCGGCTCGTGCTCGCGCCCGGGGAGGACGCCGGCGCGTTCGTCCGCTGGCTCGAGCAGCGGGGCCGCGGGAGGCGAGCCAACCTGGTGCTCGCCGCGGCGCCGATCGAGCTCGGCGAGCTGCTGCGCGAGTCGCTCTTCACGCGGGTCGAGGCGAGCGTGCTGACGTCCGCCACCCTGACCACGCGCGGGCGCTTCGACTTCCTGCGAGGCCGTCTCGGCCTCGCAGAGCGCGAGACGGGCGCGGGCGAGAACGAGCTGGAGGTCAAGGAGCATATCGTGATGTCGCCCTTCGACTTCACATCGCAGACCTTACTCGCCGTGCCAACCGATCTGCCGGGGCCGGAGCACGGCGAGGGCGTGTTCCAGGAGGAGACGGCCCGCGTCGTCGCGGACCTCGCCCGCATCACCGACGGGGGCGTCTTCGTGCTCTTCACGGCCCACTCGGCGCTTCGGCAGGTGGCCCGCCACCTCCGGGCGCGCGACGTCGAGACCCGCTGGCCGCTCTTCGTGCAGGGCGAGGACGACCGACATCGGCTGCTCGCCGCGTTCGTGCGCAGCGGGCGCGGGCTCCTCCTCGGCACGACGTCGTTTTGGGAGGGGGTCGACGTCCCCGGGGACCCGCTCCGCGCTCTCGTGATCCAGAGGCTCCCCTTCCGCGTGCCCACGGAGCCGATCACCGCGGCCCGCATGGAGGCGCTCGAGCGTCGGGGTGTGGACCCCTTTCACGGCTTCATGCTGCCCCATGCGGCGCTCCGGCTCAAGCAGGGATTCGGCCGCCTCGTCCGGTCGCGCTCCGACCGGGGGGCGGTCCTCGTGCTCGATGATCGCCTGGTGAAGCGGCGCTACGGGCGCTACCTGCGCGGATCGTTGCCCGACGCGCCGCTCGTCAAGGGGCCGTGGGGCGACGTGCGCCGCCGTGTGGCGGAGTTCTACGGGGCCGGCTGAGCACTTGGAGGGGGAAGCCCGCTCGCCTACATTCGTGCGTCTCGGGGTGTCGTTCGCACCCCCGGTCGACCTCCAACGCGCGGAGCCATGAAGCGGATCTTCGGCATGGGCGTGGGCGCGCTCTACCTCGTGATCGCCTTCGCCGCCTTCTCTCGGGCTCGGGCCGGGTGGGCCGAGGGTCACGGCGACATCGGCTTCTGGTTCACCGTGATCGCCGCCTTCCTGACGATCGCCGGTCTCGGCGCGCTGATCGGCACCTGGATCCATACCCAGGAGCGCCGCGGCTAGCGAGCCCCCACCCCGGGGGACCGGGCGCGAGCGCCGCCATCCCGGCGGCGGCGATGTTGCCGATCCCCCGCGCGGCAGCGAGAATCCCGCGAGGCTCCCTCCAATCTCCGGCCCGCCCATGGATCGACTGTCTCCGACCAAGATCGTCTGCGTGGGGCGCAACTACGCGAAGCACGCGGCGGAGCTCGGCAACGACGTGCCTGCCGAGCCGCTCATCTTCCTGAAGCCTCCGTCCTCGATCGTCCACGACGGGGACGACATCGTGCTTCCCCCGGGCGTGGGTCGGGTGGACTTCGAGGGCGAGATCGGCGTCGTGATCGGTCGGCGGGCCCGGAAGGTGACCGCCGCCGACGCGTGGGCGTACGTGTCGGCGCTCGTGCCCGTGAACGACGTGACCGCACGGGACCTGCAGGCCGCCGACGACCAGTGGACCCGCGCGAAGGGCTTCGACACGTTCTGCCCTGTCGGCGTCCCGGTGCCGTTGGCCGACGTCGATCGGGAGGCGCTCGCCGTCGTCACGCGCGTGAACGGCGCGGTGCGACAGGAGGGACCGGCGACGGACATGGTCTTCGACATCCCGACGCTGATCGCCTTCGTCAGCGGGATCATGACGCTCGAGCCCGGTGACCTGATCGCCACGGGCACGCCCGACGGGATCGGGCCCCTGGCCCCCGGCGACGAGGTCACCGTCGAGATCCGTGGCGTGGGCACGCTGTCCAACCCGGTCGTCGCCGGGACCTGATGCCGCGCCCCAACCGGCGCTTCGCGGCGCTGCCTCCCTTCCCGCTGGCGGAGATGAGGGAGCTGCGCCGCCGCATCGAGGCGGGGGGCGTCGACGTCATCGACCTCGGCGCGGGCGACGCGCCGCTCGCCCCTCCTCCGGCCGTGGTCGAGCGGCTTCGGGCCGTCGCGACGGACACCGCGTACTCGCGCTACGCCTTCCAGTCGGGGCTGCCCGCCTTCCGCGAGGCCGTGGCGGCGTTCATGGAGCGGCGCTTCGGCGTTCACGTCGATCCCTGGACCGAGGTCCTGCCCCTGATCGGGTCGAAGGACGGGCTCGCGCACCTGCCCTTCGCCTACCTCGAGAGCGGAGACGCCGCCGTGATTCCGGATCCGGGCTACCAGGCCTACCTGGGCTCGGTGACCCTGGCCGGCGGGACCCCGCATCTGGTTCCCCTGAGGCCGGAGAACGACTTCCTGGTCCCCCTCGACCGGCTTCCCGAGGCGGTGGCCGAGCGCACGCGCATCGTCTACCTCAACTACCCGAACAACCCGACCACGGCGACGGCGCCCGATGCGTACTACGAGGGTGCGATCCGCTTCTGCCGCGACCGGGACGCGATCCTCGCCCACGACCACGCGTACTCCGAGATCGCCTTCGACGGGTACCGCCCCCGCAGCGTCCTGGAGCTCGACGGCGCCCGCGAGGTCACGCTCGAGTTCCACTCGCTCTCGAAGACCTACAACATGACGGGGTGGCGCCTCGGCTGGGCCGTGGGGCGCGCAGAGCTCGTCTCGGCGCTGACCAAGGTCAAGACGTTCATGGACACCGGCCAGTACCTCGGCGTCCAGGCTGCGGGAGTGGCCGCGCTGGAGAGCTGGGAGGACTGGGTGCCCGGCAACGTCGCGGTCTTCCAGCGCCGGCGTGACGCCTGCGTGCGCGCGCTGCGCCGGGTGGGCTTCGAGGTCGAGCCGCCGCGGGCGACCATGTACCTCTGGGTGCCGATCCCGCGCGAGGAGCCGTCGGAGGCCTTCGCCCGCCGTGCGCTGGAGCGAGAGGGGGTGATCGTGCTGCCCGGAGCCTCCCTGGGGCAGGGAGGGGAGGGCTTCTTCCGCATCGCGCTCACGGTCGACGAGGCCCGGCTCGAAGAAGCCGCGACCCGACTGGGGAGAATCCTCTGACTCGGCGGGCTCCCGCGCCGCTCGAGAAGGCGCCCGGAGGCACGGCGGACGCGCGGAACCAGCCCCCGGAGAGGGGTTAGCACTCATCATGGAGTCACGGCCCGGCGGCGCGCACGATCCCTCGGACCGGGCCGGGCCGACGCGGTCGGGCCTGGGCTCCCGGCGCGTGGTGTGGGGCGCCTTCGGGCTCTCCGCCGTGCTGCACCTCGTCGCGATTCTCCTCTACCCGCTCATGTTCGAGGAGATGGCGCCGGGGTCGACGCGGTTCTTCCCCACCGTGGCCGATCCACCCTCCGGGCTGGAGGTCATCCGGCTCGTGGACATCGAGCCGACGCCCGAGCCCGAGCAGCCGGAGGATCCGGACGAGATCGAGGAGATGGCCGAGCCGCGGGCCGAGGCCGAGGCCCCGGCGCTGGACCTGCCCGGCATCGAGATCGTGCCGCTCGGGCCCTCGGTGGCCGAGAGGCTCCGGCCCCGTCTCGGCGACGCGCGACTGTGGCGCACGCTGCCGCCGGAGTTCCACGAGCTCACGCTCGAGCAGCGTGAGGAGCTGGTCGTCGCCGACCGCCTGCGCGCCTGGTACGACTCCGTCCAGGCGGGTCAAGCCGCGGCCGACGCGCTCACCGACTGGACCTTCACGGACAGCGACGGGGGCCGGTGGGGGATCTCACCCGGGAGGATCCATCTGGGTGACGTCACGCTGCCGCTGCCCCTGAACTTCGGCACGCCGGTCGGCAAGCGAGACGAGAACGCCGAGCTCGTCTGGCAGTGGGAGGAGATCATGCGCCAGGCCGCGCGCGCCGAGACCGAGATGACGTGGCGGGAGCGCGCCGAGGCGATCCGCCAGCGCCGCGACGCCGAGCGCGCCCAGCAACCGGACACGACGCGAGGACGCTGAGCCCTCCGTGCGGCCGAGCGGATTTTTTCTTTTGGCGCGCCCGCGCCCTGGCGTATAGTGGAATGTGATACCCCCGGGGGTGGGTTCCACTCCTGCCGTCACCGTCCGAGCGGAGCATCGCTCCTTGAGCGGCATGGATTCAGGTCGTGTCTTCTACGCAGGTCTTTTGCAGACCCTGACGCGCGTCATGGGCTCGGCAAAGGGCTACCTGCACGACCACGGGCCACAGGTCGCCCTGCTCGCGTCGCGGCTGGGACGCGAGCTCGGGCTGGACGACGTCCAACGCTCGGAGCTCGTGTTCGCCGCGGTGCTCTCGGACCTGGGGATGGTGGGGCTGGCCGAGGACGCGTGGGAAAACCCGGTGCTCGTCCTGCCGGACGACGTCCGCGCGCGCGTCGAGCGCCACCCCCAGCGTTCCGAGGAGCGCGTGCGGAAGATCCCCCATCTCGCGCACCTCGCGCCTCTGGTGCGGCACCACCACGAGTGGTGGGACGGAAACGGCTACCCGGACAGGCTGCGGGGTGGCGACATCCCGCTCGGCGCGCGCGTCCTGCGCCTGGCCGACACGGTCGTCGCGCTCGGGGGTCCACGGCCCTTCCGTGGCGCGCTGTCGAGAGCCGAGATCGCCGAGACCGTGACGGCCGGCCTCGGCGGCGAGTTCGGCCCCGAGGTCGCCCGAGCCTTTCTCGCGCTGGACCGGGCCGACGCCGTCCCGCGGTTTTCCCGGGAGGCGTTTTCGCGCGCGCTCTTCGACGCGGCCGAGCATCTCCTGCCCAGCGCGGTGTCACCGCTGTCGAACAATCAGCTCCTGACGATCGTCGCCAACCTGATCGACGCCAAGGACCCCTACACGGGCGGGCATTCGCGCCGGGTCGCCATGCTCGCCGTCGCCGTGGCCGACGAGTTGCGCCTCGACGCGGACCTGCGCTCGCACCTGTGGGCGGTCGGGTACCTGCACGACCTCGGCAAGGTGGCCGTGCCGCTTCGGGTGCTCGCCAAGACGTCCGGGCTCTCCACCGAGGAGCTCGCCCTGATCCGGGCCCATCCGGGGGACGGCGCGCGCATCCTGCAGGAGGTCGAGCCGCTGCAGCAGCTGACCACGGGCGTCCGCCATCACCACGAGCGGTGGGACGGCCGGGGCTACCCGGACGGGCTGTCCGGTCATCGCATTCCGCTCATCGCCCAGGTGATCGCGGTGTGCGACGCCTACGACGCCATGACGTCGAGGCGGGCCTACCGCGACTCTCTCGATCCCGAGTTCGCCCGCTGCGAGGTCGAGCGCCAGTCCGGGCGTCAGTTCGGCCCGACCGTCGCCGAGGCCTTTCTCGCGGTCCCGGGCGAGACCCTCGAGCGGATCCAGGGCATGCGCCCACCCGCGATCGCCGATTTCCGGGAGCCGGTTCAGGCGCTGCGCCGCATCGATCCCCGCTGGCTCGGCCCCAGCCCCGTCGGGATGGCCTGACGGGGCCGCTCCTCCGCCGGCGCCGAGGGCCGCCTCGCGGCGC
>JBFFWJ010000153.1:0-7480 GCA_041570315.1 Longimicrobiales bacterium
CAACGTCTGCCCGTCGACGAACGAGCGTCCCCCCCTGTACCGGACGAGTGGGTTGACCTCGGCGTCGATCCCGTCGGCGCCGGTGTCGTCCGGCACGCTCGCCCACGGACGATCGAGGGCGGTGAAGCCTGCGCGCGCTTCCAGCAGCGCCGGTCGCCCCAGCCACGCCTCGGGTGTGGCCCCGAGCACCGACTCCGCCGCTCGCCGGTCGCCACCCGTGAGCCGCGTGAGGTTGCGGCGGGCCTGCTCGAGCAGCCGCTGCGCCTCGCGATGGGACCAAGGGCGGATGCCCACGACCCGATCGTCGATCAGGCCGAAGCCGACGAGCTTCTCGACGGCCCACTCCACCCTGCCGTGGCCGACGAGATCCGGCGACACCTGGGCGGCGAGGCGGTTCGGAAGCGAGGGGAGCGCGGCGATTCCGGCGACGAGCAGGGCCCTTCGCCTCAACGATCGGGAGACGCGGCAGGGCATCAGCCGGACGGAGCCTTTCCCGGCTCCCGGGGCCCGCTCCGGGTACGGGAGGAGATCACCGCGCGATCGTGAACGCGAGCGCGAGCAGTGGGGCCTGTTCCCGTCTTCGTCCTCGCCATGGGCGGCGTCCCGTTCGGGGTGGATTCCCGCTGGCGGCCGGCCAGCGCTCGGGCGGATCCCGCGCCTGCCGGCTCGCCCCTCCTACCCGACCGGCCCTAAGATGTCCCGCCCGCCACCCTACGCACCCGCTCCCTCACGCCACGGCCGCCGCCCATGTCCGTCCCGTCACCTTCGACCGGCCGCGTGACGCTCCGCAGGAGCGAGGAGGGCACCCTCGTGGTGCGGCTCGCCGGACCCTGGCGTCTCGAGGAGGGGCTGCCGTCGGTGGAGCCGGTCCAACGGGAGGTCGCGGCGGGCTCGACCCGGCGGATCGCCTTCGACACGAAGGATCTGGACGCGTGGGATAGCGGGCTCCTGGCGTTCGTCTCGAGCGTGTCGCGGCTCGGTCGAGACCGGGCCGTCGAGGTGGACCGGTCGGGGCTGCCCGGCGGACTCCAGCGGCTCCTCTCCCTCGCCGAGGCCGTGCCGGTGAAGGAAGACGCGGCCGCCCGCCAGCGCACGAGCCAGCTCGTCGAGCTCCTGGGCGAGAAGGCGCTGGAGACCCATTCGCTCTTCGTCGACGACCTGAGGTTCCTGGGGGAGCTCACCGTCGCGCTGGGCCGAGCGCTGCGCGGGAGGGCCCGGTTCCGCGCGACGGACCTCGCCCTCCTCGTGCAGCAGAACGGGCTCGAGGCGCTTCCCATCGTCACGCTGGTCACGTTCCTGCTCGGCCTGATCCTCGCCTTCGTCGGCGCGGTCCAGCTCCAGACCTTCGGCGCGGCGATCTACGTGGCGGACCTGGTCGGGGTCGCGATGGTCCGTGACATGGGCGCGCTCATCACGGGCATCATCATGGCCGGCCGCAGCGGAGCGGCCTTCGCGGCGCAGATCGGCTCGATGAAGGTCACCCAGGAGACCGATGCGCTGACCACGATGGCGATCTCGCCGGTCGAGTTCCTCGCCGCTCCTCGTGTCGTCGCGCTCTGCCTCATGATGCCGCTCCTCACGCTCTACGGAGATGCGATGGGGATCCTGGGAGGGGCGTTCGTCGGCCTGACCATGCTCGGCATCTCCCCGCTCGAGTACTACGACCAGACCGTCACGGCGATCAGCCTCGGCGACCTCGTGGGCGGGGTCTTCAAGGGGAGCGTGTACGGAGTCCTCGTCGCGATCGCCGGATGCCTTCGGGGCATGCAGGCCGGAAAGAGCTCCTCGGCCGTGGGCGACGCCGCGACCTCGGCGGTCGTCACGGGGGTCGTCCTGATCATCGTGGCGTGCGGCGTGTTCGCGTACGTCTTCTACGCGCTGGGGCTGTGATGGGGGGCCGGGCCGCCGCATCGGACGTCCCGCCGGCCATCGCCGTGCGCGACCTGACCATGGCGTACGGCGACTTCGAGCTGCAGCGGGAGCTGAGCTTCGACATCGGGACCGGCGAGATCTTCGTGATCATGGGAGGCAGCGGATGCGGCAAGAGCACCCTCCTGCGCCATCTCGTAGGGCTGAACGAGCCCGCGCGCGGAGAGGTCTTCTACGGCGCGGAGTCGTTCACCAGAGCGGATCCCGCGCGCCGCAGGCAGCTGATCCGCCGGATCGGCGTCCTCTTTCAGAGCGGAGCGCTGTGGAGCTCGATGACGCTCGCGGAAAACGTGTCGCTGCCCCTCCAGGAGTTCACGGAGCTGAAGCCCGCCGAGGTCCGGGAGGTGGCCGAGCTCAAGCTCGCGCTCGTCGGGCTGGGCGGGTTCGAGGACTACTATCCGTCGGACATCAGCGGGGGGATGCAGAAGCGCGCCGGGCTCGCGCGGGCGATCGCGCTCGATCCCGACATCCTCTTCTTCGACGAGCCCAGCGCGGGGCTCGACCCTCTCAGCGCCCGTCTCCTCGACGACCTGATCCTCGAGTTGCGCGAGAGTCTCGGCGCCACGATCGTCGTGGTCACCCACGAGCTGGCGAGCATCTTCGCGATCGGCACGGACAGCGTGTTCCTGGATGCCGAGACGCGCACGATGATCGCGCGAGGCAGGCCGTCGGAGCTCCGCGATCACGCCGACCACGAACGGGTGCGGCAATTCCTGCGCAGGGGAGAGGAGTGACATGATGCGACGGGCCAGTCCGACGCTGATCGGGTCCTTCGTGCTCGGCGCGGTGGTGCTCTCGGTCGCCGCCGTGGTCGCCCTCGGCTCGGGGCGGCTCTTCCGCGAGACCGAGCGCTTCATCTCCTTCTTCGAGGGCTCCGTCACCGGGCTGGACGCCGGCGCCGCGGTCCGCTTCCGCGGCATCGACGTGGGAGAGGTGGCCGATGTGCTGCTGGACGTCCCCGGGGTCGAGCGACTCGACACCGACGTGCGCATCGCCGTCGTCTACGACCTCGACCGCGGCCTCCTGGAAGCGCGCGGCGCCGCGGCGCGGCTCGAGGACCCGCTGGACGCGGCGCCCCTGCTCGCCATGGGCCTGCGGGCCGAGCTCGCCACCGAGAGCCTCCTGACAGGACGCAAGTACATCGCGCTCGACCTCCTGCCGAACGCCCCTCCCCCGGCGGAGCCCGTCGAGGGCGCCCCCTATCCCGAGATCCCGACCGCGAGCTCGGAGTTCGAGCGGATCGACGAGGAGCTCTTCGGCATCGTGGCCGAGCTGGGGGCGGTCAAGCTCGACACCCTGGTCAGCGTCGCGATCGAGGCCTTCGCCGATCTGGGAGCGCTCGCGTCGAGCCCCCCGCTCAACACCGCGCTGGAGGAGCTGCCGGCTGCGATCGCCGGCCTGCGGTCGACCGTCGCCGACCTGCGGACCCTGATCGCGAGCGTGGACTCGGCGCTGGTGCCGGTCACCGAGGAGATCGTCGCGACGAGCGCACGGGCGGCCACGACGATGGGCCGATTCGAGGCGACGCTGGACGAGGTCGGCACGCTCGTCGAGCCCGAGTCCCCGGCGTTCGTGCGCTTCGAGCGGGCGATGCTCGACCTGAGCGCGGCCTCCCTGGCGCTCCGCAACCTCGCGGACTACCTGGAGCGCAACCCGAGCGCGCTCGTGCGCGGTCGACCCGGAGGTGGCCAGTGACCCGGGGTCGCCACCGTGGCCGCCCGGCGTGCATCGCGCTCCTCGGTGGCCTCCTGGCCGCGGCCTCCTGTCTCGGGCCCCGCGCCGATCCCTCCACCTTCTTCGTGCTCTCCGCCCGCGCCGAGCCACCCGCCAGCGCCGAGCCGTTGCCGGCGGTGCTCGGGCTGGGGCCGCTCACGCTCCCCGGATATCTCGACCGGGCCCAGCTCGCGACCCGGATCGGAGAGCACAGGCTCGCGTACGCGGAGACCGAGCGCTGGGCGGAGCCGCTGGCGGACAACGTCGCGCGCGTGCTCGAGGCCAACCTCCTGCGCCTTCTCCTCCCCACGGCGGTCGTGCGTCACCCCTGGTACCCCTCCGAAGGGGTGGACTTCGCCGTCGCGATGGACTTCACGCGGCTCGAGGCCGAGGCCGGGAGCCCGGTGGTGACCGTCGAAGCGACGTGGCGCATCACCGAGGTGGGCACGGGAGAGACCGTGCGGCGCAGCAGCTCCCTCGTGCGCGAGGAGCGGGCCGGCGAGGGCACCGAGGCCTCGGTCGCGGCGCTGAGTCGTGCGCTCGCCCGAGTCAGCGAGGACATCGCCAGGGCGGTGCGGGCCGCGGCCGCCGGCCGCTGAGCCGCCGCGGGAGCACGTCGTGGCCGACGGCCCCGGCTTCGTGCCCTTCGATCGCGCGGCGCTGGACGGCTCGATTCCCGAGCGCTTCTCGCTCCAGGTCGAGCGCTGGGCCGACCGCCCCGCCGTGCGGGCCGGAGGGGTCACGCTCACCTACCGTGAGCTCGACGCCCGTGCCAACCGCATCGCGAACGCGATCGTGGACCGGCGCTCCACGCGACCCGAGGCCGTGGCCCTCCTGCTGCCCCAGGGGCCGGACCTCGTGGCGGCGATCCTGGCCGTGCTCAAGGCCGGCAAGTTCTACGTGGGACTCGACGGGAGCTTCCCGCCTACCGCGCTGGCTCGGATCCTCGCCGACTGCGGCGCGGAGATCCTGCTGACCGACGCCGGGGGACGTGCAGTCGCCGAGGCCGCCGTCCCCGGCCACGTGCTCCGGCTCTTCGTCGACGGCGCGGGATGCGAGGGCAGCAGCGAGATCGGTCCCGGGGGGCGCGTGGCGCCGGATGCGCTGGCGTACCTCTTCTACACGTCGGGAACGACCGGTCGGCCCAAGGCGGTGGCGGACTCTCACCGCAACGTCCTGCACAATGTCATGCGCTACACCGACACGCTCCGGATCGGGCCGGCGGACCGGATGACGCTGCTGCAGTCGGCGAGCTTCAGCGGCTCCGTGTCGAGCCTGTTCGGCGCGATCCTCAACGGCGCCTGCTCCCTGCCGGTCGACCTTCACTCCATCTCGCCGGGGAGGCTGGCCCGCTGGCTCCGGGAGGAGCGGATCACGATCTACCACTCCGTTCCCGCCATCTTCCGCAGCGTCATGGCCGAGGGGGATGGGTTCCCGGACCTGCGCGTCGTCCGCCTCGAGGGAGACCAGGCGGCCAGGACCGACGTCCGGCTCTTCCAGGAGCGCGCGGCCCCGGACGCCCGCCTCGTGAACGGTCTCGGCACGACCGAGACCGGGCTCGTCTCCCAGTTCTTCGTGACGCCTGCCACCGAAGTCCCGGGAGGGGTCGTCCCCGTCGGCCACGCCGTGCCGGACATGGAGGTGCTCGTCGTCGACGAGCATCGAAGGCGCCTCCCCGCCGGGCGGGTCGGAGAGATCGCGGTCCGCAGCCGATACCTCGCGGTGGGCTACTGGAGGAACCCCGGGCTCACCGCCGAGCGATTCCCGGCGGACGCCCACGACCCCTCGCTGCGCACCTACCTCACCGGTGACCTCGGGCGCCTGCGTGCCGACGGCTGCCTGGAGCACCTCGGGCGGGTCGGTCGCTCCGTGAAGGTGCGCGGCCACCGCGTCGAGCTGTCCGAGGTCGAGCTCGCCCTCATGGACCTCCCGGAGGTCGCCGAAGCGGCGGTCTCGGCGGACGCGGCGGGGCCTTCGGGGTCGCGGTTGATCGCGTACTACGTGCCGCGCCGACGTCCGGGGCCGGCATCGGAAGCCTTGCGGACCGAGCTCGGCCGGACTCTTCCGGCGTTCATGGTCCCCGCGCTCTTCGTGGAGCTCGCAGCCCTCCCGCTGACCGTGCACGGCAAGGTGGATCGGGCCCGGCTGCCGGCCGTGGGCCGGACGCGGCCTTCGCTCTCGACGCCGCCCACCGCCCCTGGCAACCTCCTCGAGCGGAGCATCGCCGGGATCTGGACAGAGCTGCTCTCGGTGGAGCCGGTCGGGGTCCACGACGATTTTCTCGACCTGGGGGGCGACTCGCTGACGGCGATGCGCATGCTCTCCCGCCTCGAGCGGGAGCTCGCCGAGACGCTGCCCACGAGCTGGCTGCTCGAGCACGCCACCGTCGCGGAGCTCGCGACGAGGATCCGAGCGGAGCGACCCGTCCCGACGCGCCCGATCGTCCCGGTCCAGGAGGGCACCGGCGGCACGCCGTTCTTCTTCGTGCACGGCGACTACCTCAGCGGCGGCTACTATTGCCGCCGCCTGGCCCGTGCGATGGGCGAGGCGGTCCCCTTCTACGCCGTGCAGCCGAGCGGGCTCGACGGCCGAGCGGTGGCCGGGTCGTACGAGGAGATGGCGGAGCAGCACCTGCCGGAGCTGCGAGCCGTCCAGCCGCGAGGCCCGTACGCCCTCGGGGGGACGTGCAACGGCGGGCTCGTCGCGTACGAGCTGGCGCGCCGGCTCGTCGCCGAGGGGGAGGACGTCGCCGTGCTCGCCCTCTTCGCCGCATCCGCCCGTACGCTGCGCTTCGGCTGGGTCGGCCGCCCTCTCGACGAACTTTCCCGCCGCCTCGGACGCCCTCCCCTTCCGCGCCGGAGGCTCCTGGGCCTCCTCCACCGTGTCGAGCGGGTGATCCGGGACCGGGGCTCCATGGCCCTGCTCGGGCTCGCCGCCCGGAAGGCCGTGCTGGGGCCCCTCCAGCTCGTCTTCCCCTCCGTCGCGCCGAGGGGCGCGCCGGGCGGCGAGCCGGGGCTCCCGGACTTGAGGGAGCACTACCTCCGACTCGACGCCGAGTACCTGCCGGGACCCTATCGCGGGAAGGTCACCCTCCTCTGGCCCGCGGACGAGCCGGAGGGGCCGACGGAGGCGCTCGGCTGGTGGCGGCGCCTCGCCCCCGAGGTGGAGCTCCGGGAGCTTCCCTGCTCCCACCAGGCGTGCCTGACGGGCGACGTGTCCCACCTCGCCGACGCACTCCTCGCCTGCCGGGCGGGCGGGCCGACCCGCCCGGCGGGCTGAGGGGCGCGCGCCGCCGACCGCCTCTTTTCTGGCCCCGCCCCGGCCTCGATGCTACTCTGGCGCAGGAGGCGGCCCGGGCGCGGATCCTTCGCGGCCGTAACCGCCCCGCCCGCCGGTGACACGGGAGGTCTGCGCGATGAGCAAGGCGCCAGCGGTCGTTGCATGCTCGGCGGCCGTGATGCTGCTGGCCACGCCCACGGCGGGCCAGGTGATCCCGTTCGCCGAGCGCGCGTTCAACGAGCAGCTCCTCAGGCCGTCCGGACAGCCGGTCGTTCCCCTCTACGAGGGGTACTTCGAGAACCCCGACGGGACGTTCAACATCTGCTTCGGCTACTTCAACCTGAACACCGACGAGGCTCTGGACGTCCCGCTCGGCCCCGACAACTTCATCGAGCCGTCCGAGCTCGACGGCCTGCAGCCCACGCACTTCGATCCGGTGCCGGCAGCGGGGTACCGGCGGCACTTCTGCGTCTTCAGCGTCGAGGTGCCGGCGGACTTCGGCGACGGCCGGGTGGTCTGGACCCTGCGTACGAACGGGGAGACGCTGTCGACCCCGGGC
>JBFFWJ010000154.1:0-7479 GCA_041570315.1 Longimicrobiales bacterium
CGGTCGTGGACTCGCTCACCACGAGGCGGGACCCGGTGCGCGTGAGGAGGACCGCCCGCGCGCCGGGCTCGACATCGATCCGGTCGCCGGCCCACGCGCGCCCGCCGACGGAGGCGGACAGCGTCGCGCCCGCTGGCCGCGACACGCTGACGTTGCCCCGGACCTGCACGAAGAGCGCGGCGGGGTCCTGCTGCGCCCCGACCGGAGCCGCGAGCGTGAGCGCGGCGCACGCCAGGGTGGTGACCGTTGCCACCGGGCCCGTCCGGAAGCGGCGCGCCCCTCGAGCCGGGAGGACGGCCGTCGCCCGCGAGCGCGCGAGGCGGCTCACGCCCGGGTCTGCAGCCTGTGCACGACTCCCTCGGCGGCGCCCTCCATCTCGAGCGAGGAGCCGCGCGCCGCGGCCTCCTCCCGGGCGCGGGCGACGATCCGGTCGAGCTCGGCGTCCGTCCTCATGGGGTCGTGATGGAAGAAGAGCAGCTTCTTCGCGCCCCCCTCCTCGGCCAGGCGCACCGACTGCTCGAACGTCGAATGTCCCCACCCCCTTCGCCGCTCATACTCCTCTCGCGTGAACATCGAGTCGTGGATCAGCAGATCCGCGTCCGCGACGAACTCGCGGAGGCGCCGGTCGAAATCGGGGGGTACCTCGCGGCTCGGCGCCTCGAGCTCGTTGTCGGGGATGAAGCAGATGACCCGACCGCCGACCTGGATCCGGTACCCGATCACGAACGACGGGTGCTTGACCCTCATCACCTCGAGACGAAAGTCGTCGACCTCGTGGGCGCCCTCGTTCAGGTGCCCGAACGTCATGGTGGCGGCGACGAGGTCGTAGGGCACGGGGAAGTAGGTCGGCCCCATCTGGGCCGCGAAGAGCTCCCGGACGTCCATGTCCTCCTGGCGCGGACCGACGATGACGATCGTGTCCTCGGGGTCGTAGAGGGGCGCGAAGAAGGGAAACCCCTGGATGTGGTCCCAGTGGAAGTGCGTCAGGAAGATGTGGAGCCTATCCGGGCCCTTCTCCACGATATCCATGCCGAGCGGCCGGATGCCCGAGCCCGCGTCGAAGATCAGGCGCGTGTCGCCGTGCGCGACCTCGAAGCAGCTCGTGTTGCCTCCGTAGCGCACGGTGGCCGGGCCGGGCGTGGGGATCGAGCCCCGCGTCCCCCAGCAGCGCACGCGCACGTCCGAGACGCTCGCGACGGAGGCTTCCTGCGAGCGAAGGGCGTCGATTGAAGAGTCCAAGGCGCGGGAGTTCGGAGACGGGGGAGCGGTCCGTCGGGCGTGATCCCGAGCCGCAATGTATACGAGGTGACCCGCGTCTGGCGAGGACCGCGGGGCCCGCGGCGGCCGTCGCCGCCGGCCGCCTCCGCGGACGGCGGGCGGTTCTCGCTCCCGGCGGCTCCACCGGATAGCTTGAGCGCGCGCCGGGACCCGATCTTGGTTCGCGATCGTGGAGCGCGCCGGCTCTCAGGCCCGTCGACCCCCATCCGATCCATGGATCCTCGCCAACGCTTCGCGTCCCGGGACACCCCGGGCACCACGCTGTCCCGACAGGAGATCAGCGCGAGGCTGCGCGAGGTCGCGCTGTTTCAGGGGCTGGGCGACGCGGACATGCAGGAGATCCTGAGGATCTCCGAGCCCCTGCGCGCGCACGCCGGCGAGCACGTGTTCGAGGAGGGCGCGCGCGGGGACCGCTTCTTCTTCATCGTCCGCGGAAGCGTCGAGCTTCGCAGCACCTCCGGGGGCGAGGGCCGCACGCTGGGCACGCTGCGCGCCGGCCAGGCCTTCGGTGAGATGGCCCTCCTCCACGGCTCGCCCCGCTCCGCTTCGGCGTTCGCGCTCGAGGACACCGACATGCTCTCGGTGTCGCGCGCGGCCTTCGGCGAGATGCTCGGGGGCGATACCCTCTCGGCCCGTCTCCTCGAGAACGTGTCGAAGGCGTTGTGGGCCACGTCGGTGCGCTTGGCGTCGCAGCAGGAGAGAGCCTCCGCGACGGGCGCGGGTGCCGAAACGCTCCCGGAGTTCAACCGCCTCCTGCGCGCGCGCATCCTCCCGCGGGTGACACCGCGCGTGAGCGGCTACGACATCGCCGCGTCGACGCTGGCGCCGCGGCAGGGCGCGGGGTCCACCAGCTGGGACTGGCTCGTGCTCACCGACGGCCGGCCTGCCTTCTGCGTCGCGAAGGCCCTCCGGGCGGACGCCTTCTCGGCGCAGAGGCTCGCGGCCGTGCGTCTCCTGGTGCGGGCGGCGGCCACCGAGCCCCAGCGTTCCCTCGGCGCCATGCTCACCGGGGTCCACCGTGGCCTGCGCGCCGGTTGGGTGGAGGGGCTCTCGGGTCCGGTGGGCTTCGCGCTGGTCGCCCTGGCCGACGGTGCCGCGGAGTGGGTGGAGGCCGGCCCGATCACCGGCATGCTCGTGCCCTCCCGCCGCGATCCCGCGGCATTCGGCGGGGGGGCGCCCCCGCTCGGAGAAGGCCCGGAGCACGAGTACGGATCCTCCGCCACGCGGCTCGACCCGGGAGATCGCGTCGTCGTCGTGACCGGCAGCCACGGGAACGCCGCCGAGGTGGCGGAGTCCGTCCTCTCCGAGGCCCGCGCCTCGAGCTCGCAGGAGGCGCTGGCGAAGGTGCTCGGCGGGCTGGAGCCGGCTCCCCTCGAGGGAGAGGATCCGGCCGACGTGAGCGGGGCGGCCATCACCCGCACGCAGCCGAGCGCCTGAGGGTTCGAACGATTCGCCCCGGAGCGTTTATACAACGGTCCGGCTCGGCGGCCGCACCCGCGCCCGCCGCTTCCCGCAGTCCCGGAGGAGTCCGATGGCAGCGACGGAGAAGGACGTCCGCGAGGCGCTCAGATCCGTGAAGGACCCCGAGCTCGGCCTGGATCTCGTGGTCCTGGGCCTCGTCTACGACATCGAGATCGAGAACGCCGAGGTCAAGGCGACGATCTCGCTGACCTCGCCGCTGTGCCCCGTCGCCGGGCAGATCGTGGACGAGGTCAGGCAGGCGATCGAGGGCGTCGACGGCGTGGAGGGCGCCGAGGTCGAGCTGACCTTCGACCCTCCGTGGACGCCCGAGCGCATGAACCCGCTGGTCCGGTCCTCGCTGGGCCTGTAGCCCGCGTCGGGAGCGCCTTTGTCGGCCCCGGGGTGCGCCGTAGATTTGTTGCAATCCTTCGTCCGTCGGGACGGAAGTGTCACACGAACGAGGTGATGATGTCGCCGTTCACCGAAGACGAGCTGAAGGAAAAGGTCCGTCAGGGCTACATGCTGGAGAGCCCCGAGGACATGACCGAGGGCTATCGGAAAGCCCTCGTCGTGCAGCTGACCGTCCAGGCCGACACGGAGCTCATGAGCGCTCCGAGCTACTGGATGGCTGCCCGCCACGCGCCCTCGACCAACACGCAGGTCAGCGCCCACGCCATCATCCAGGACGAGCTGGCGCACGCGAACATCGCGTACCGGCTGCTCGAGGACATCGGCGAGTCCAAGGAGCACCTGGTCTACGGCCGGGAGCCGCACGAGTTCAAGCACCCCTACGGCTTCGACCAGCCGCTGGACAACTGGGCCGAGCTCGTCGTGGCGAACGGGTTCTTCGACCGCGCGGGCATCACGCTGCTCAGCGACGTGTACCAGAACACCTCCTACGGTCCGCTCAAGCGGGCCCTGGTGAAGGTCGACATGGAGGAGACCTTCCACCTTCGGCACGGCGAGGTGTGGATGCGGCGGCTCGCCAAGGCGGGGGGCGAGGCGAAGGAGCTCCTGCAGCGCTCCGTCGACTGGATGTTCCCGATGACCATCGAGTGGTTCGGTCTCCCGGACGACCTGAAGCGCCACTCCGGTCAGCTCGACTACAAGCTGAAGGGGCTCACGAACGACCAGCTGCGACAGGTGTGGATGGCGTCGACCGTGCCGTTGTGCGAGCAGCTCGGGCTGGACGTCCCGGCGCACTTCGACGGCCAGCGCGAGGAGTATGTCCTCGAGTATCCCTTCCCGTGCCAGTACGACGCGCAGGAGAAGCGCTGGGCCTTCGACGAAGGCGAGATCACCTGGGACGACGTCTTCGCGCGCTGGAAGGCGCGCGGGCCGATGAACGAGATCTACGTCGAGTCGATCCAGCGCTCGCGGGGCGACGTGGACCGGTGGCTGAACGGGAGGGCGGCGGCGTGACGAGCGCCGCCCTTCCCGTAGTGGCGCGGCTCGACGTCGGGCTGCCCGCGCACCTCGCGGTGCACAAGAGCGGGGGTCGCGATCGGTGGTCGGAGCCGCTCGCCGAGCCTCCGGCGGACCCCGAGGCCGCGGCGTGGGCGGCGCTGGGCGAGGTCCTCGACCCGGAGCTTCCGATCAGCCTGCCCGAGCTGGGGCTCGTCTACGGCGTGGAGGTCGACGGCTCGACCGTGCGCGTGACGCTGACGTACACGGCCACGGCCTGCCCCTGCATGGAGTTCATCCGCGAGGACGTCACGGACCGGCTCGAGCGGGAGCCCTGGGTCGACGCCGTGGAGCTCGTCGAGGTGTGGGATCCCCCGTGGACCAGCGACAGGATCACGCCGGCGGGGCGGGAGAAGCTGCGGCGCCTCGGGGTGGGCGCGTGATCCGGGGTCGCGCGGGCGTGGCCGTCTGGCCGCGGAACCACTGAGAGAGGGCGAGCGTGCTGGAAATCGTGTACGACGTCTTCGCCCGCAAGGATCGGGGCGACCCCCTGGTCCACATCGGGTACGTGGACGCCCTCGACGCGGAGACCGCTCGCGTGTACGCGTGGAAGACGTACGACGAGGAGAAGTGGTTCGACATGTACGTGGTCGAGCGTTCCGCGATCGTTCCCGTCAACCGCTTCGAGGGGCCGTTCGCCAAAGCGCACAGGAGGAAGTCATGAGCGACCGGCTCCTCACGCCGGACGCGCTGGACGAGGCGACCGCAGCCGGGCTGCGCCGCCTCGTCCTCACGCTGGCCGACTCGAAGCGGCTGATGGGGATCCGCTACTCCGACTGGCTGCTCGGCGCGCCCTCGATCGAGGCGGGGATCGCGGCTTCGTCGATGGCGCAGGACGAGTGGGGCCACGCGCGCCTCCTGTACGCGCTCCTCAAGGCGCTCGGGCTGGATCCCGTCGAGGTCGAGCACGACCGGCCCGCCTCGGCGTACGCGCCCATCGGGGCGCTGGACGAGCCGATGCCCGACTGGGCCGCGCTCGTGGCGGCGATGGTCGTCGTCGACGGAGCGCTGACCTCGGTGCTCGCGTCGTTCGGCGAGGGCGCGTACGAGCCCGCGCGGAGCCGCGTCCCGAAGATGGTGACCGAGGAGGAGTTCCACGCGAGCCTGGGTGCGGCGTGGTACCGGCGCCTGGCCGGCTCCGAGGAGGCCCGCCCGATGCTCGTCGCGGCGACCGAGGCGATGCTCCCCGAGGTGCTCGCGTGGGTCGGCGCCGACGACGACGCGCAGGGGGCGGTCGTCGGAGCGGAGATCCTCCCTCGCGCGTCCGAGCGCCTCGCGCGCTACCGGGACGAAGTGCGCGACCTCCTGGCTGCCGCGGGGGTCGACGTGGACGCGTGCGAGGCGACGCGAGGCTGGGACGAGGCTCGCGGGAGGACGCCCGGGCAGCCGGACGAAGAGTCCGTCGAGCGGGCGCGGGGGGACCGCAACCGCGCGCTCTTCGTCGAATGACGGGGGAGGGGAAGGCGCGTCCCCCCTTCCGCGGCGGCATGGCGGAGGGCCGCGGCGCCGGCGGGTCGTTCGACGCCGAGGCCCGCCGGGACGAGTCGCCCGACCGCATGCCCACCGCTCCGCCGTGCCCCTTCTGCGAGGGCTCGGAGACGGAGATCATGAGCGCGTTCGGGTCTCACGCCTCGGTCAGCACGTATTGGTGCCGCGCCTGCCGCAGCCCCTTCGAGCTCATGAAGTGGAGGGGCGGGGGCCCGCGCTAGCGGACCGGGTTTCGCCCTTCGCGCCGCGGGCTGCGGCTAGCCTTCGACGAGCTCGACGTCCTCGAGGAAGTCCCGCAGCGGGTTCGCGACCGCGACCGCCCGCTCGGTGATCGCCTCGGTGGTCGAGGCGCGCGCGAGGCCACCCAGGAGGTGCCGCGACACCGCTTCGCCCAGCTTCTCGTCGGAGGCCGCCGCGGCCTGGTTGTACTCGGCGTAGCGCGAGCTCACGCGGTGCTCGAAGACCGGAAGCTGCTCCTCCGGCGTCCCGTTCTTGACCATGTCCTCGAAGACGGCCGCGTGCAGGGCGTCGAGTCCCTCGCGGATCCGGTCGTCGGGCGCCCGGCCCAGGAACGCGAGCTGCGCGCCGCGCGTGTGCGCCCACATGAAGAAGATCAGCGCTTCCTCGGCGGTGCGATGTGCGGTACCATCGTCGTCATCGAGGGTATCCACGTCGGGGAGAGGGGTCTCGACGTCTTCCTTGGCGAGGAAGTCGGAGAAGCTCTCCCAGACCAGTCGCGCGAGACTGTCCCCGAGCTCTTCCGGCGTCATCGTCTGGGGCGCGCGGAACTCTCGGGCGTCTCCTGTCATCGTGCTTTGCACGTTCAAATCCTGTGTAACCATGGCTTATTCGTACCCCCAATTCGGATGAAGGACCCCACAGTGTCAAGGTTGAAGATTCAGGCTCCCGCGTCCCCACCCCACCGAACGGCCCCACCCGCTCCCGGAGCGGGTGCGAAAAGGGTTGTACGGATTGGTGTTTGGGGCATCGCCGCCGCGCTCGCGGCCTGTGCCGCTTCGACGCCCACGATTCCCCCTCCGCGACCGATCGTCATCTTCTCGGGCGAGCGGATCCGTCCGGACCACGAGCGGATGAAGGAGGTCAACGAGTGGGTGACGCGCGAGCAGGAGAACATCGAGATGGACCCGTCGTTCTGGGTGATCTCGCAGCCCAACGCGTCCGACGTCTATCCGTGGGAGGGGCTGAGGATCAGCAACGACTCGGTCTGGGTGCAGCTTCCGCTCGCCGGAAACGACGCGTCGCTCGTCTACAACATCTACGGCCACCTCCACCTGATGGTCGCCATGGGCCGGCAGGAGGAGTGGCTGCCCGAGGCGCCCGAGGCCGAGGGCTTCGACCTCGAGCGCGCCATCCTGCAGAGGTGCGCCGAGGCGTGGATCCTCGGGCGCAGCGTCTTCGACACGCAGCCCTTCGGGCCGATGGACGAGCTCGCCTACGCGAGCGACGGGGGCTTCCTCGACGCCTTCATCTTCACGGCCCGCCCCGACGAGTTCGCGGCTGCACGCAGCGACTGGGTGCGCGCCAACCCCGAGGAGATGGAGCGCTACCGCGACTGGTTCATCGACACGTTCAACCGCGAGCCGCCGGGCCTGCGCACGAACTGAGCGCGGTGACGGCCGCGGGCGACCCCGGCCCGCCGGCTCCGTCGGGGGAGGGAAGGGCCCCCAGCGCACAGGAACGCAGACGTGAGGCCGCTCCGCTTCTGTGCGCCTTTCGGTCCCAGTGGCACCATGATCGTGCCGTGCTGCGGAGGCCCGGTTCGGCACG
>JBFFWJ010000155.1:0-7469 GCA_041570315.1 Longimicrobiales bacterium
CGCGCGGCGAAGCTCCGTGGGTCGCGTGGGGTCAGCCGTGAGGATCCGGCCCAGGACCGCCTGCGCGGTACCGCCCGTGAACGGGGGCTCGCCCGTCAGCGTCTCGTACAGGACGCACGCCAGCGAGTAGACGTCCGAGCGCGCATCGGGGTCGCGATCGGCCAGGGCCTGCTCCGGCGACATGTAGTACGGGGTGCCGAGGCTCAGGCCCGTCTCGGTCAAGCGCCCGCCGCCGGCGTGCTGCACGGCCAGGGCGATCCCGAAGTCCGCCACCAGCGGCTCACCCTGGGAAAGCAGGACGTTGGCCGGCTTGACGTCCCTGTGGACGACGCCTCGCTCGTGCGCGGCCTGAAGCGCTCCCGCGACCTTTCGCACGATCCCCACGGCCTCGTCCACCGGGAGCTGCTTCTCGCGGTCCAGCCGCTCGCGGAGGCTCTCGCCCTCCACGTAGGGCATCACGTAGAAGAGGAGCCCGTCCGCCTCGCCCGAGTCGTGGAGCGGGAGGATGTGGGGGTGCTGCAGGCCCGCGGTGGTCCGGATCTCCGCGAGGAAGCGCTCGGCTCCCACGACCGCCGCCAGCTCGGGCTTGAGCACCTTGAGCGCGACCTTGCGCCCGTGACGCACGTCCTCGGCCAGATAGACCGTCGCCATGCCCCCCTCGCCGAGCTGGCGCTCGATGCGGTAGCGGCCGTCGAGGGCCTCGTTCAGGCGGGACACGGGGTCGGTCATGCGCGCGAACTTGGGGGCGGGCACGGATCCGCAGCAAGCGATTCCGGCCCCGACCACCGCTCTTCGTCGTGCGCGGTGTCCATCGAGCCTCAGCCGCATGCTCCGGCCCCCGATGCACGGCATCCCGTCAAAAGACGATGCCGGCCGCGTCCACCGAGTCGAAAAGGCGCAGAGCCGCGCACGCACCGCTCCGCGCCCAGCCGACGGCCGCGAAGCCTCGTGCGAACGATGATCGTGGAAGTCGCGGCGCGAACGTCCCATCGTGTAAACATGTGTTTTCCAACCTCTGCCCGGTCCGTCCGCGCCCGCCGCCCGTCGCAGTGGGCGTTCGGGGCGCTGTCCATGCTCGTGCTCGCGTCGTGCGGCGACGACGGTACGGGCCCCGTGGCGCCCGTGGTGCCCGTCCCCACGAGCATCGTCCTCGAGCCGTCCTCCCTGGCGTTCGAGGCGCTCGGGGCGGGCGCGGCGGTCAGCGCCCGCGTGCTCGACCAGGAGGGGCGTCCGATGACCGACGTGCTCGCGGAGTGGGCCTCGGACGACCCCGCCGTCGCATCGGTCACGGCCTCCGGCCGGGTCACGGCCGTCGAGAACGGGACGACGACCGTACGCGTCAGCGCCGGCAGGGCGCAGGCGGACCTGGTCGTTTCGGTCTCGCAGACGGTCGCTTCGGCGATGCTCGTCGCCGACAGCGTGCTCCTCAGCGGCCGGGGAGAGGTGGTTCGCCTCCGGCCCTCCTATGCCGACGCGCTCGGCAATCCGGTCGAGGGCTCGGGCGCCACGTCCACGTGGACGTCTCGCGACCCCCGTGTGGCCTCGGTGGACGCCGACGGCCTCGTCACCGCGGGCGCCGAGGGTAGCGCCTGGGTCGTGGCGAGCCTGAGCGAGCCCTCGGACTCCGTTCTGGTCACGGTGCAGCTGCTCGGCGCCATCACCGTGACCTTCGACGACGGCTTCCTGAGCGTCTACGAGAACGCCTGGCCGGTCTTTCGGGAGTTCGACATCCAGGCCAACGTCGCGGTGAACCCGGTGCCCGTCGACCTGGGGTGGTCGACGTACCTCACGCACGACATGCTCGATGAGCTCTCGGAGGCCGGTTGGTCGATCGTGAGCCATTCGCTCGAGCACGATTCGCTGCCGTCCCTGTCCCCGTCGGAGCTGGACTATGATCTGCGGACGAGCCAACAGTGGATCATCGACCGCGGCTACCGGGGTTGGAACGTCTTCGTGGCCCCCTATCACGCGTACGGGCCGGCGGAGCGCGCGGCCGTCTCGCAGCACTACGACGCGTCGCGGGGCCTGTCGTCGAGCCAGTTCGTCCCCGACAGCCTCGTGCCGTGGATGCCCGACGATCCGCACCAGCTCACGGCCCGCGAGGCGGACCTGCTGCCCTACACCACCGCGGCCGGACGCGACGAGCTGCGCACGCTCCTCCGCCGCGTCCTCGACGAGGGCGCATTCCTCGACATCTTCTTCCACCGGGTGCCGGCCGAGAACGTGAGCGCGCTGCGCGAGCTGCTCGTGGTGCTCGACGAGTTCCGGCCCCGCGTCCTTCCTTACCACGAGCTCTTTCCCGTCACGACCCGCACGGTGTACTGAGGCTTCGAGGAAGGGCGGTCCGCGATCCAGGGGCGGTCGAGACCCGCCCGGCCCCCGCGCGATCCGGGCCCGCGCCGCCCCCTTTCGCGGCCGCTCTGGGGGAGCAAGCCCGACCGGCCCGAGTCACCCTGCCCTTGGCGCACGCGCCGGACCGCTCACATTTGAGGTCGACTCGCCACGTTCGGCCGGAACTCGGAGCGCTCCGATGCAGGCATTCCTGACCCAGTCCTTCTACGGAAACACGATCGCGCAGTGGGCGATCGCCATCGCCATCGCCGTCGCCGCCATCATGGTCGGCAAGGCGGTCTACTGGATCGCCAGGAGAATCGTGGGCCGCGCCGCGCGCAGCACCACCACCGAAGCGGACGACTTCCTGGTCGATACGATCGACGAGCCGATCGTGGTCATCGTCACGGTGCTCGGCTTCTGGATCGCCGTGCAGACCCTCACGCTCCCGGAGACGGTCGACTCGTTCCTGTGGAACGCGATCCAGGCCACGCTGATCCTGGCCGTGACCTGGACGCTCACCCGCCTGTGGGAGGCCTTCGTGCGCGGCGTGCTCGCGCCGCTGGCCGCGCAGAGCGACAACGACCTCGACGACCAGCTCCTGCCCATCGCGCGCAAGGGAGGCAAGACCGGGCTCTGGATCCTCGGCGTCATCGTCGCCCTCAACAACGCCGGATACGACGTCGCGGCCCTCATCGCGGGGCTCGGCATCGGCGGGATCGCGTTGGCGATGGCCGCGAAGGACACCGTCTCGAACGTGTTCGGCGGCTTCATGATCTTCACCGACCAGCCCTTCACGCTGAAGGACCGCATCGTCGTCAGCGGCTACGACGGGGTGGTCGAGGAGATCGGAATCCGCAGCACCCGCCTCCGCACCCTCGCGGGCCGCGAGGTCACGATTCCCAACTCCCGCTTCGCGGACTCGCCGGTCGAGAACGTCTCGCGCGAGCCCTCCCGCAAGGTGGTCGTCGAGCTCGGCCTGACCTACGACACGACCCCGGCTCGGATGCAGCGCGCGCTGGAGATCCTGAGAGAGATCGCCGATGCGCACGCCGAGCACCTCGAGGAGGGGACCGCGGTCGGCTTCAGCTCCTTCGGCGACTTCGCGCTCGGGGTCAAGCTCATCTACTACATCACGCCCGGTGAGCCCCTCATGGACACCCAGACGAGCGTGAACATGGCGATCCTCGAGCGCTTCAACGCCGAGGGTCTGGAGATGGCGTTCCCGACGCAGACGATCCACACGGTGAAGACGGGCTGAGCGGAAGCCGAGGGCGAGGAGGACGGGGGGCGATCGCCCACCGTCCTCCGTTCACCCGACCGCCGAGCCCTCGGACCGCCTGCCGCGGCACCGGGTCGGCGGGTGGTGCGTCGGATCAGAAGCCTCCGGCGCTGATCGGGCAGCGCGGGCCACCGAAGTCGCGGCCGTACGCGTTGTTCGCGGCGTCCAGCTCCGTGTGGAGGGCCAGGAGCGCAGCTTCGTCACCGACCGCCGCGCTCCACATCGCCGTGAGCTCGGCCGTGGTGTACGCGTACGCCATGCCCCACGCGGCGTTGAGATACGCCGCGACCAGGGACCGCGCCGCCTTGCGCCACGCCTCCGAGCCGCCCCCCGTGTCGACCAGCTCGAACATCGTGTAGCTGCCCGGCGCGCCGCCACCGAAGAACGCGTTGAAGTCGGTCTCGTGGATGTAGGGGTTGCCGTCCGCGCCGCCCCGGTCGCTCCACTGCGCGTCCACGTGCGGCGGCGGCAGCGCGGGGTTGTCGAGCGGCGGGACGAAGTCGACGCCGTCCCACAGGAGGGCGCCGCCGGCCTTGGCGTCGGGCTTGTCCGGGCCGCCCTGCCAGAAGCCCGGAGTGCAGCCCTCGAAGATCGCGTTCGCGAAGTTCAGCTCCATGAACGAGTCGAACCCGCTGGGCGTGAACACGAGCGTGTGGCACCCGTCGCCGCCGGGATACGTCTGCTGCCAGCCGGCCTGAAGCTCCTCGCAGACCGTCAGGCTCACGTCCTGCGGCTTCGCGCTGCCCGTGAAGGTGTAGACCGGGGAGTACCACTCCCAGTGCCCGCCCTCGCCGGTGTACAGCTCGATGTAGATGGCCGAGCCGTCCGGTGCCGTGCCGCTGACGATGATCTTCCAGCTCGGGAGGCCGGGGTCGTCATCGTCGTATCCGTCGAACTGCAGGTCCCACGCCTTCCTGCCCTTCAGGTAGAAGGAGTAGTCGATCTTCCCCTCACGGACCTTGAAGGCGTCGTACTTGCAGTCGCTGGGCCGGACCGGATAGCCGTCCGCCAGGGAGCAGATCGCCAGGATGTAGACCCCGCCCGGGTTGCTCGTGTCCGCGTACGGAAACAGCCGGATGAAGGGTGGCGAGCCGTCCACCTTCGGACCGCCCTGCGTCCCGCTGTCCAGATCGTGGGGTCCGGAGTACGCGCCGACCTCTCCGTCGAGCACCGTGAAGGTCCGGTCCCCGTACGTGTCGTAGTCGTCCGAGAGGTTCTTCGCTCCGCCGTCGTTCGGGTCGGGCTGGCCCCCGGGCTCGAGGACCGCGAAGAAGTACGCCCCGTCGGGGCCGAGCCCGTTCGCGGCCGGCCCGCCGTTGAGCCAGACGTATTCCTTGGCGCCGTAGATGTTGCAGTTGATGGCCGTGTTCTTGCACACGTCCTTCCCTGCACCGTCGGCTGCCGCGTTGAAGGTGGTGAACGCCGCACCGCTCACGCCGCCGACCGCGAACGCGGGCGCGACGTCGGTGGCCGGCTCGACCGGGCTCCGCACGCCCTCGCCGCACGCGGTCCACACGACCGTGCAGGCGAGCAGGGCGAGCGGCGCCAGTGGCTTCCTGGGCCATCGGATCATGATGATCCTCCTACCTTGGGGGGGGGTGCACGACCCCGCAGCTCATCCGCTGGAGGTCTCAAAAGGGCTGCCAAGCTGCGATTCGCGACGGCGCGCGGCACGTACCGGCACGCCCACGGGACCGTGCGCCGGTTGCGTTCGCGCACGTCCCATGCTCGAGATCGCCTGATCGAACGTGCCCTTCCCGGGGTGGCTGCGTCAGTAGGGAAAACCCCGACGTCGGCGTAAGGATGGCCCCCTGCGTGCTCCCGCGTCCTCCCTCAGCGCGCCAGCGGATCCGGCCGGACCTGGAAGTGCACCACGATCGGCCTCGAGCCCTGCCCTCCCTCCTTGAGCCACGGCGTGCGGTCTCCCTCGGGCACCCACAGGCCCCGTCCCTTCCAGCCCGCGTCGGGATCGTCGATCCGGCCCTCGAAGCCCTTGGTGTAGAAGCCGAGCGGATAGGGGATCCTGAGCGTGACGAACGCCCCGTCGACCAGGGCGTGCACCCCGTCGAACAGGTTTCCGGTGGCGATGGGCACGTCCTCTCCCAGGCCGAGCGAGTTGTGCTGGTCGACCCAGGTGTAGTAGCTGGATTCGACGCTGTACTCGGGCAGATCGGCGAACCCGGGCCCCGGCAGATCGTAGAGGGTCCACCCCTCCGGGCAGTGGTCGCCGGTGGCCTCGGGCCCGTTCAGCGGGCCCGTGCACCGGCTGCGGTCGAACGCTCCCAGGTGCCCGCTGCCGAGCGAGCTCCAGACGACGCCGTTCTTGTCGATGTCGGCCCCGCGAACTCCGAATCCGGGAAGCGGGGGATCGTAGACCTCCGCCAGAGAGGTCCGGGGCGGGTCGTCGCCCGGCACGAGCCTCGTGATCGACCCGGGGTACCGGAAGGCGTTGGAGCCCCACACCGCGTCGCCGCGCGGTTCGGGCATCACCGCGTAGAACCCGTTCGGGACGCGCATGTCGCGGCTGGGGTCCATGGCCTCACCGGGCTCGGTCCACGCGTCCTGCCGTCCGTTCCCGTTGGTGTCGAGGATCAGGGGCGCCCACCCCTGGGAGGCCGCGGCGTCGCCCGTCTCGAGGAAGTCGTTGGTGTCGAGCCAGCCGACCACGTCGCCCCCGCCGCTCGTCCACAGCCGGTTGCGCTCGTCGTACTCGAACTGGAGATGGTGCGTCGAGAAGCACGTATCCACGAACGTGTACTCGTCGGTCGACGGGTCGTAGACCGCCAGGTGCCGTCCGGTGCGATCCTTCGGATAGAGCCGGGCCGACGGATGATCGGATCCGCTGCGGCAGAAGTCCGGGTTGTCCGGGCCCCGGATCCGCGCGGTCAGCCACACCCGTCCATCCTGGTCGAGCATCGGGTTGTGGATGTTCGACCTGCTGTCCCAGATCCGCTCGTCGCCCCAATACGGGGACGGCGCGACGACCGGCGCCTCGTTCGTGGTCGGCGTGTCCTCGTCACGGACGGGCACGTGGTAGACGCTGGCGACGTTGGCCACCGGATCCAGAATCGGCATCTCGTCGGTGCTGAGCTCCGGCGCTCCGTAGAGCTTGCCGTACCCGTTGACCGTCGGATCGCGTCGGTCCGTCCCCGACAGGTCGTGCATGTAGAACTCGGGGCTCGACCAGTCCCGCACGGTCGCGACCACGTTGCGCTCGAGGCCCGAGGGCCGCGCCGGCGCCTGCGCCGGAAGCTCCCCCGCGGCGATCCGGTCGGTCCACTCCGCCATGTACTTGATCGGCAGGCCGTTCAGGCGCCCCACGGTCCCGGTCATGTTGCCGCCCGCCTGCCCCGAGGAGATCCGGCGCTCCCAGGCCTCCTCCGACGAGAGGTGCGCGAACACGTCGGGGATCGTGCGGGTCGCCTCGTTGCCCATCTGGTGGCAGCCCACGCAGCCCATGTTCTTGACCCACGTCAGGTAGAAGTTCAGCCCACCGTCGAGACCCGCAGCTTCCTCCTCCGTCGGGAGGCCCATCATGGCATACCAGTAGGCGGCCGGGTACACGCGGGCCGCCGAGGCGGCGTCGGGCGCGACCGTCGCCGTGAGGTCGACGACCTCGCCACGGCTCGCGGGGACCCTGTCCGAGTCGACGAGGCCGTAGCCGCGTACCCACACCTCGTACTCGGCCTCGGGAAGGTCGGGGACCAGGAAGCGCCCGTCGTCGTCGGTGACCACGATCCTGGCGAACCGGGTGCCGAGGTCCTGCGTCTCCGCGATGACCCACACGCCCGCCTCGGGGCCGTTCACGCTGGTCACGACCCCCGCGATGTCGTCGGCGTCGAGCTCGACGCCGCCC
>JBFFWJ010000156.1:0-7461 GCA_041570315.1 Longimicrobiales bacterium
GGGAGATCTTTGATCTTCCTCTGGGCGCGGCAAGGCGTCACCACTCCGAGACTTCGGGTCTGATCGGTCGCAAGGATCGTTCGGGGCACGTGTACGACGGTTTGTGCGGTGATCTCGTTGTGGCGGGAGCGTCTCGCGGTCCGCTTGACCTCGCTCGCGTCGTCTCAGGGTGCGGTCGATCCAGAGATCGTGACGACTCTCGCCCGGCGCGAGTGCGGCCTTGTGTGGAGCCCGTTCAAGGCCATTTCATGCGGGCCGACATGCGCCCACCGTTCGCCGTCATCTACGGGACCAGGGGGCGGTGAACGCTTCGTTTGCCCTGCCCGGAAGTAGTCGTACATTGGGGCGCATGGCTCCTCTCCCGCCGTGGGAACGCGTCAAGCGCGCACGCCTCTTCCAGATCGTTGTCATCTATCTGGGCGCCTGTTGGTTCGTGCTGCAGCTGGTCGGCACGCTCCGGGATCTGCTGGATCTGCCGAGCTGGCTGGGGCCGGTGACCCTCGTTCTGCTCGGGATCGGCCTGGTCGTCGTAACCGCGACGGCGTGGGTGCAGTCCCTGGACTCGACCACCGCCGCCGAGGAAGCCGGCGACCGACCCACGGACTGGCAAGTCGCACCCGCCGACGCCTTGGCTCGCTTGCGATCCGGGCGTTTGCCCCATCTCACCTGGGGACGCGCGATCCTCGGGGGAGCCGCGGCGCTCTCGCTGGCCATCGGATCTGCCGGTACCTACGTGCTGGTCGTCGGGTCGAGCGGACTACTCGGCCCGACCGAAGTCGGGGCGGAGGGGGCCCCGACGGCCATCGCGGTCCTCCCGTTCGAGGCGAGAGGGCTGGACGCGGAACTGTGGCGCGAGGGCATGGTCGACCTGCTCAGCATCAACCTCGAGGGCCTCGGGGGCATTCGCACGATCAACTCGGGTACGGTCATCTCACGCTGGAAGGCGCGGATCGGCGACGAGCCCACGGCCGAGTTGGCCGATGCCTTGTCCGTCGCCGGGAGCCTGGATGCTCGCTTCGCCGTCCGTGGAAGCGTCGTGATCACGGGTGCCCAGGTGCGCATCGTCGCCGACGTGTTCGACATCGATCGTCCCAACGACGCGCGTGTCGACGGGGTTCGCGTGGAGGGGCCGGCCGATGACATCCTGGCGCTCGTCGATGAGCTCACCGTGGAGCTCGCGCAGCTCTTTCTGGGGCGAACGGAAGGGAGCCTCGATCGCTTCGACGTGGTCGGCACGACATCGGTCGTCGCGCTCGAAGCCTTCCTGCGCGGCGAAGCCCTCTACCGGGAGAGTCGCTTCAGCGAAGCCATCGACGCCTACCAAGAGGCGGTCGCCGAAGACGACGAGTTCGCCCTCGCGTATCGGGGGCTCGTCGACGCCTGGGGATGGTATCTGCCGGGAGGCGCGGGCCCGGAGGTCGTGGAGCGCATGCTGGCTTTGGCCGACCGGCTTCCGCCACGGGAGCGACTACTCACGCGGGCCGGGGGCGCCGTCTCGGAGGGTCGGTCGGACTTCTTGGACGACCTGCGAGCGTATCTGTCCCGGAATCCGGATGATGCGGAGGGGTGGTACGAGCTGAGCGAGTACATGCTGCACCTGCCGTGGTACGCCGTCGATTCTGCGACGGAGGGCTACGAGGCGACGCGGCGCGCGGTCGAGTTGATGCCGAACTTCACCCCCTTCTACCAGCATCTCTTCGGCTATCTCATCAACCGCAACGACAGCCTGCTCTTCACGGACGTCCTGCGGGAGTACGCGCTCGCGGGTGCCGACCCCGGCAGCGTCGAAGGTTGGGATGCGACGTGGGATCTCTACCGCGGAACGGCGACCGAGCAGGCCGAGGCCGAGCGTCTGCTGTCCAACGAGTTGAGGGACTACGCCAGCACGCCGTCCAACATCAACATCGCATCCGACGATTTGGTCGAGCGGGGGCAGGTAGCCCACCTGTTCGCCCGCGAGCTGATCGAGTCGTTGGGGCGTTGGGGCGTCTTTGCCGGGATGGGCGGGCAGACGCCCGACCCCGCGGGATCCGACCTGCGTGCGGTCGCACTCGCAACGCTCGTTCGCGAGACGCTGATCGAGCCTGCGAAGCCGGTCCCCGCGCGCTTGCGGCGGGTCCTCGAGGGCGACCCCTCGCCAGGCGAGACCGTGGCCGCCGCAGTGACGGCGGCACGTGCGGGGGATCGCGCGACCGTGGAACGAGCCATGGGGATCCTGGAAGCGCAGCCCCTCGAAGATCGTACGATCAACCTCGGGCTGTATCTCGGTGCAGCGACCAATGCCGAGTTGCAGAGCCTCGTGGACGCGTTGTTCCGGCTGCGGGAAGGAGACGCTGCGGGCGCAGTCGGGGTCATGCGGGCCGTCGTGTCTCAGCGTCGCTACGACGCGTACAGCCGTCTGGTGCTCGGTGACGCGGAAGCCGCATCCGGCAACATGCCCGCCGCGATCGAGTCGTGGACGTCCCTCATGGATTCGTGGTTCCGCACGCACGTCCGCCTCCGACTCGGGCGGGCGCACGAGGCCATGGGCAACTCGTCCGAGGCGCTCGGGCACTACCGCGGCTTCCTGATCCTCACGCGTAACGCGGACGCGGACCTGGCTCCCGTGATCCAGGAAGTGACCGAGGCGATCGAACGGCTGGAAGGCTGACACACCGGGCCCACCCGGCCCGCCGCCACGGGTCCGCTACACCTGAAGCCAATCCGCGTAGGTGACCGCTCCGTCAGGTCGAGCGCCGGACCGGCAGCCGCCGGTCCGAACGTTTTCGACACGAGCGCCTCGGGGGCGCCGAGTCAGTGATCCAGCACCCAAAAGTCGGTTGGCTTGCCACAGTGCTCGAGCAGCTTCGCCGTGTCTTCCGCGTAGAGCTCAACCACCTCCCGGCGAATAGAGGGTTCCCACTCGACCTCGAAGGTCTCCTGTCTTACCAGCATGCGCTTGGCCCACTGGATCGCTTTGGCCGGAAGGAGTGGCTTCAAGGCTCGCACAGCGAGCGTGTCCTTCAGGATGGAGGCTACTCTTCCGTAGTGGCCGAGATCTTTCGAAGCGAGACGAGCTCGGTTCGGGTCGGCCGCTTCGAAATCGAAGGATGGGTCAGCCCCAATATGCGCGCAGATCCGCCTCAGTTCCTGGCGCGGATCGCGGACGAAATCTTCGAAGAACACGACGAGAATCTGCTCGTCTGGGAACAGGGCTCGGTATGCTTCCAGGCTTCGCCAGTAGAATCCCCAATCCAACAATGCTGGAGATTCCTCTAAGGCCTTCTTGATGGACCCGGAAGCGCGCCGCTCGTATCGCATCATCCGCCAGTCGGATTCGATGCGGCGAATAGGATGGCGGACCATGTAGATCAGCCTACAATCGGGTAGCAGTTCTCGGATCCTCGGGGGAGCGATCTCGAGGCGTGTGGGGTTAGTGCTGCTAACGCTTGCTTCACCCACAGCGACCGCATGGCCGCCACCGGAGAAGAGTGACTCATACCAGCCACGTCTTGACAAGAACTCTTCGTGATCCTCGATGGCGAAATAGTGTGGCTCCTTGGGTTCCGACATGAAGACCCCGGGGTGAGCGCGAAGAAGATCGTAGACGCTCGTCGTCGCGCACTTCGCCGCTCCGATGATCATGAAGGTGGGTAGCACTCGAAATCGGCCCGGGAATGGGTGGAATTGTTCCGGTTCTGTGGACGGGCGAACGCCGAGGTATTCGTGTCGCCCCCATCCGAAGGAGAGTAAGCTTGCCTCGCGCAGCCGGAGAGTAAAGGGTCGTCTGCGGCGGCCTCCTCGAGGTCCATGAGCTCGCACTCCAGCGTCGTGAAAAGGCTCTCGCACAGCGCGTTGTCGTATGCGTCGCCGACCGAATCCATCGAGGGCCGGACACCGACACGCCTGCGGCGGAGCCCGCGCGGGCCGCGACCCGGTGGACCCGTGCGCCCACCGGGCGTCCCGCAGGGAAGGCCCGTTCGGGAGGTCTGGGGTCTCCTCGGCAAGCTCTGATGCCCGGGCCCGCGTGTGCCTCGACAGGCGACTCCCTCCCCGAGCCATCAGCCTGCCGCGCGGGCCGGCGTGAGCCCGATGCCTTTCAGAGACTTCCCCACACGCCCGACCGCAAAAGCCCGACTGCGAAGGGGGCCCTCGAGACCCGAACTTAAGGTCGTCGATTGCCTGGAAACCGGGCCAGTCGGCGCTCGGGCCTGTCGCGTGCGGCGCGTGAGCGCTGCCCCTCGTCCTGCCCCACGCGCCCTGCGGGGTGATCCGGGAGCCGTTGGCTCCTCGAATGAAGATCGCTCCGGGCAGGAGGTGCACCATGTCTCGATCATCCCTCAAACTCGAAGTCGTCGCGGTGACGGCCCTCGTCGTCGGCCTGGGGGCCTGTGTGGACGATCCGACGGGCCCCATCGAGTCCCGCTCGTCCGTGGCTCCCGCGCTATCCGGGCACGGCTACGCCCCGGCGCCCCCTCCTGGCCTGGTCGCCTACGATGGACTGGCATTGTGGCCGTGGACCGGCGCGGACCTCGACGGGACGGTCATGGACCCGATCAACCTCATCCTGGCCGGTGAGGTCGACGTACTGTCGCTGCGCGCAGCGCTCCTCGCCCTGGACGGCAACCGCACGCCCGCGTTTCCCCCGATGGATCCGTTCAACTGCACGTGGAGGGACGCGCACGGGAGCATGCAGGCCACGTACACGAACGGCGCCGGCTGGGTGGCGAACGCGGTCCAGCTCGAGTGCGGCACCTATGAGACCGGACGCTTCCACATCCGGCTCTTCGACGCCGGTGACTTCGTCGTGGCCGGGGTCCACTTCGACGTCCTGATCCCCGGCTCACCGCTCCACCAGGTTCTGGGGTGGGACTTGCCGGAGCAGCTGGCGGCGTTCGACTTCGCGCGCACCGGTCTCCTGGGCGCGGTCCCCGCGGGACACCCCGTGAACACGCCCGGCTTCGTCCAGGCCATTCCGCAGCAGATCTACAACGACCCGAGCTTCACCGACGGTCTCAAGAACCTCTTCGGCCTGCCGCCGGGACCGACCACCGATCCCGTGGTCCCGATCCCGAACGATGGCTACGCGACGGTGCTGACGTTCGCCGCGAAGGCGCCGGTCATCGAGGGGACCGTGACGTACGCGCTCAGCCTTCCCTTCGTGCAGCCGGCGTTCCCGCGTCCCTTCTGCTCGCAGGGGCCGAGCGACGTGGTCGCGCTGCTCGGAACCGTGGATCTCACGGTGAGGGCGGCGGTGGACTCCGAGGGCAACTTCGAGAGCCACAACACGCTGAGGGGCGAGTTGGAGGTTACCGAGCTGGCTTCGGGCTACACGTTCGCGGCGCAGATCTCCGAGATCGACAACACGCTCGTCGGCCCGAATGGCACGGGCGTGAACGCGATCGTGCTGCGCAAGGCGCTGCCTCCGGGTGTCGGCTTCTTCAAGACACACCTCGTCACCTCGCCCAACGGAGCGGCACGCTTCACGGCGAGCGAGACATGCGAGCGGAGGAAGAACGCCGGAATCCCCTCACCCCGTCCGACAGGAGGTTTCCGATGAAGAGCGCGAGAGGACTCGCGCTGGCCGGGGTAGCGGCGTGGCTTGCTGCATGCAACGGCAGCAGCACAGGCTTCGAGGACGCTCTCCGAGGCGGGGTCCTGGCAACCTTTCGGGTGAGCGGGGAAGACTTCCGGGTGTGGGTGACGAACGAGGAGACGATCCAGCAGATCTTCGATCTGCGAGACGGCAGTAGCTCGGCCGGCATCCCCAACGGAGCCCTGCACGAGGGCCAAGGGCGGGCCGACCACAATGCGCCCTGGACCTGGCACCTCGACCCGACCGACATCGAGATGGCGGACCAGACGATCGAGGCCTGTGACGGCCGTCCGTCGCTGGTCGATTCGCTGCTCGAGGAGTACCTGGTCGTCGGACGCTTCTGCCCCTGGGGCGCGGAGCTCGTCGGCCTCCAGGATTTTCGCTAGAGCGTGCGAGACGCCCGTAGCGCGGGCGATCGCTGACGATCCGGGGTCGCGCCGCTCCGGACCCTTTGTGTCCTCACGTCCGAGCCCGACCCCGAGCTGCTTCCGCCCTCGCGATCCGCCCGAGCAGGCGTCCTCAGCCGCCCCTGATCAACCGGACCGCCCGCTCCAGGTACTCGTCGCGGCCGGCACGCACCGCGGCGATCGTCCGCTCGACGGGCACGGTCGGCCGGATCCCCACGAGGTGGTGCTGGGACTGGTCGTGCTTGATCACCCGCATGCCGGTCCACGAGATCGTGTATCCGCCCGGGAGGGTGAACGGGTTCACGTTCCCGTTGGTCCCGGCGGTGGGCTGACCGACGATGTGGCCGAGGCGGTAGTGCTCGACGATCCCCATGACGCTCTCCGCGTAGCTGATCGCGCGGCCATCCGTGAGGAACACGATCTCGCCCGTGAACCGAGGCTCGGAGGGAGGCAGGTTCCACCGGCCCGACGTGTCGTAGCCGACGAGGCGCTCCTGGTCCGGATAGACGATCTGCGGGATCTGCCAGTGCGCCGATTCGAGTGGGCCGTCGGTCAGGTACGTCAGCGCGTCGTGGTTTCCGTTGGGATAGCCTCTGAGGTCGAAGACCACGCCGTCCGCGTCGGCGAGCTCGTCTGTGCGAGCCAGGAAGTCGGCGATCGGCACGCGGTCGAGGTTCACGTAGAAGATGCCCGGCTCGAGCTCCGCGATGTCGGAGGGGCGTGGCTCGCTCAGCCCGCCCCGGACCTGCACCCGCGTGGTCGGGACATCGGTGCGCACCCCTCGGCGCTCCACGCTGACGACGACGTCCGACCCTGCGAGGCCCCACCCGAACTCCTGCATCGCGCGCGCGCGCTTCCACTGCGGGGAGCCCGAGATGAGCTCCTCGGCCTCGCGCACCAGCTGCTCCGTCGGGATCCCGTCGACGGCCAGGACCGCGTCGCCCACCTCGAAGCCCCCATCGCGGGTGGCGACGACGACCGCGCGTCCTTCGATCCACTCGACCCGGGCCGGGAACATGCCGCCACGGAACTGCAGGGCGTGGCTCACCCGGCCGTGTCCGTCGTCGAGCTGCGCCACCAGCCACTGCAGGGTCTCGAGGAAGGCAGCCTCCCCCCCGTCCGCTTCCGCCCTCGCGAGCGCCACGTCGAGAACGTCGTCCCAGTCGGTCTCCACGACGTCGAAGTACGGATAGAAGTGTTGGAAGACGTTCCAGGCGATCGCGACGCCGGCTCGACGCACGTGGACCGACGCGGCATCGAGCTCGCCCAGGGCGGCGTCGCGAAGCTCCGTGCCCAGGCGCTCCAGGGCGTCGGGATCGGCGACGGGCGAGGTCGCTCCCCCGACGCTCGTCAAAGCCAGGGGGATGGACGCGCGCAGCCCTCCGCCGATGCTGACGTCGGCGGTCTCCCCGAGCGCGGGGAGCGCGTCGAAGACGCGGGGGGGACCCTCCGTCGGCACCGCCTCCAGGGATATGCCCC
>JBFFWJ010000157.1:0-7429 GCA_041570315.1 Longimicrobiales bacterium
AGGGGGGGATGACGGCCGCGTCTCCACTTCCGAGAAGCCATCTGCGCAAGCTCCGGCGAAACGGTCGTTCGGTCGATCACCCGGCGGCGCGGCGCACTCACCAAGTCGAGGCGCCACCGGGCTCGCAGGGGGCATGCGGCGCCGTGGGTTGTCGGAGCGTCGTGTCAGCTCAAAGGTCTCGGTAGGGCCACCCGCTGAGGTGCCAACGACCAGACGGAATAGGCACCTTCGGGCCGACTGCCTATCTTTGTCCGTGCCAGTGCTTAAGGATCTGCGGACGGACCAAAGATGCGGTTAAAAGGCGATTCGCGGATTCGCTCAGCCCAAGGGGCAGAAACGAATGCCTCCGACGTCGAGGCGATGCGGTCGTGACCCGGGGCGGAGGCCGCGCTCCCTCCCCGGCGCGTAGAACGGCCGACTCCCACCGCACGCTTCCGGTCTCCGAGCTGACGGCGACGATCGCGATCTGTACACACGACCGACCTCATGAGCTCGCCGGATGTCTCGAGTCGCTCGGGACCACGCCCGCAGTCGAGGTCTTGGTGGTGGACAACGCTCCTTCCGGTGACGCGGCAAGGAAAGTCAGCGAGTCGGCAGGCGCCCGCTACGTCCTGGAGCCCGTCCCGGGCTTGAGCAAGGCCCGCAACACCGCCTGGAAGGTGGCCCGGTCGAGCATCGTGGCGTACCTGGACGACGACGCGCGACCGGAACGCGGCTGGTTGCAGGCCCTCCTGCGGCCGTTCGGCGATGCTTCCGTGATGGCCACCACCGGCCTGATTCTGCCCCCGTGTTTCCACTCCGCCGGCCCCGAGGCGTTCCGCCTCGACGCCGACATGCCCGATTGGAGGGAGCGCACGCTCTTCGGCGGCGCCGGGAGCGGTGCGAACATGGCCTTTCGGCGATCGTTCCTTGAACGTTGGGGGGGATTCGACGACACCATCGGGCGGGGGAGGATCCTGAGCGGCGGCGAGGAGCACGAGGCCTTCTTTTGCGTGTTGGACCGCGGTTTCGTGTTCGCCTACGAGCCCGAAGCAATCGTGCACCACCCGTACGACGGGTCGCCGGTCTCGGACCCTCGCACGTTCGTGGCTTTCGCGATCCATCTATTCGTGAAGTACCCGGCCCTCCGGGGTTGGCTGCTCCGCCGTTTCCTGCGGACCTCGAGGGGGCAAGGAAGCGTGCCACGCCCTCCGCGTGGCCGCCGAGCGTCGCTGGTCCGCCTGCTCCAAGCCGCGGTCGGCGGCGGGGCCCTCTTCATCCGCAATCGAAGGGCTGCGGGCCACGACGTCGGCCAGAGGGTCGGACACCTTTCTTGATGCGAACCACCGAACCACCAAGACACCGAGCCGCGGTCGTCAATCGTCATCGTCCGGACGAGCGGCCGGAGGCTGCTCTCGGAGCGCTGTCTGAAGGCGATCGTCGAGCAGACCCTACCGGCTCGCTACGAGGTCATCTCAGTCGATGACGGATCTCGGGACGGGACTTCGGACTTGCCGAAGCCCGCTCAGCCAACGGGCACCCTCCGCGTGTCGCAGGCCGAACGTGGCGCCGCGGCCGCTCGCAACGCCTGCGTCGCAATGGCGCACCCCTCGGGGTTCCTGCTGGAATCTCAGGCAACCACCGCATCTGCGGCACGACCTTCGCGCTCTTCAGGCACATCTTCACCCGTGATGGCCGAGCCATAGACGCTTTCGAGCGCCCGGAGGCTTGCCGACGGAGCATACCGCTCGCAGTACACGGAGCGGGCCGCTGCGCTCATGCGCTCCCACGCGCTCACCGGCTGCTCCAAGACCCATCGAAGGCTACGTGCCAGGTCGGCGGCCGACCCGGGCTGGAAGACCGCCCCGGTGAGGCCCTCTTCCACCAGCTCGAGGAAGGCGCCATGTGCGGGCGCGACGACCACGGTCCCCATCGCAAAGGCCTCGATCACGACCAATCCGAACGACTCGTATGCCCTCGACGGGGCCACCAAGACCGGACTGCGGCCCAGCTCCTCGTCCACGTCCTGCCGCGAGAGCCAGCCGGTCCAACGCACGTTCCCACGGTGGGCGTAGCGCTCTTGCAGTGGGCCCCGCATTGGCCCATCCCCCACCATGACCAATTCGGCGTCGGTTGGGTGCAGCATCTCCCACGCCTCGAGCAGGAGGTCGACACCCTTTTCGGCCACCATCCTGCCCGCGTAGACGACCGCTCTGGGCCGCTCGCCATCGCGCGGGCGCACGCTCGGCTCGGGAGCGAAATGTGGCTTGACCACAGTGCGGCCAGCGTCCACGCCGTCACGCAACAACCGCTCGCGAACGAAGTCGGAAGGCGCGATGAAGGTATGCACCGATCCGGACCTGGCCGCACGATTCTGATCCCACTGCAACCCGAGAGCCGCCGCCGTCAACGGCAACGATCCACGGAAGCAGCGGTGACGCAGCGCGGACAACCGCGACCCGCCCACACACTCGTCACACGGGCGCTGCTCACGCAGCAGCGCCGCTTGCGCACACGCGAACCGGTAGTTGTGAATGGTCTGCACCACCGGAACCCGACGTTCGGCGGCCATCCGATAGATGGCGGAGCCCAGCTGCGCGAACGTGTTGTGCACGTGAAGCACATCGGGCCGCTGACGAGTCAGTCGTTCCTCGAGCTCGCGATAGAGGCTGAGCCGGTGCGCCACGGCGCGTCCCACTCCGCGAAGCGAGAGGCGGCGGTCTTCGCCGAATGCACGGTTGGTCGCGAGGAGCTGCTCGACCTCGTGCCCCCCCGACCGGAGCAGCTCGCACTCGGAATCGACGACGACGTCCTCACCCCCGGGAAAGACGTACCTCGTATGTAGCTGTAGTACCCGCACGAAGCTCCGGGATCGGCGTATCGACGGCACGAGGAGCCAGGTTGGCGCCAGGGGCGAAGCTAGGTACGCCTCAAAGCGGTCGCAACACACCGCGCGGGGGAGGAGCGTGCCGGCATCGAGCGCCTCGTCCGCTGCTGTGCCCCGTCGCCCTTCGCGCTCGAACGGCTGCACGCGCTCGACTCGAGCCCCGGCCTGACCTCGCCCGAGAGCCGCCTGATCTGCCGCTTCCCCAGGCCACGGCCGCACCGAGCCGCTGTGCGGTGCTGACCCGCCTGCAAGGCGACGCGGTTTCCGCTCGGGTGGATGGACAAGCTCCCCCGGAGGTTGGGATCGCCCTCGATGAGGCGCCGGTCGCCACCCGACACCGGGACTCGCCACGACTCCCGCGGGCCCGCATCGCCCGACCACGTGCTGAAGAGCAGCGTGCTGCCGTCAGGGGTCCTGTCCAGCCCCGATCCCCACTCGTCGTCGCTCAGCCGGAGAAGCTCGCGGCGGGAGCCGTCGGCCAGCGTCAGAACCGAGAGTCGCTCGACACCCGAATCCGGATCGCGCTGGAAGAGGGCGAACACCCGCCCATCCGGAGACATAGGGCTGTCCCTCAAGCCTTCCCAGTTCTCCATCAAGACGCGTTCGGCGCCCGTCTCCAGATCCATCGCGATCAGTGACTTGTCCGGCGCCGGCGTCGACCCCTCAGGCTGCGGGAGAGCGGCCTGCGTCAGCTCGTCCTCTGCCAGGAAGCGCAGAGAGCGGAGCGGTGCTCGACCCAGCGCCGCGAGGTTCCCGAGCTGGTCTCCTCCAGCGTTTCGCTCAAGCGTCCCCGCAGAATCTGCTCTCCGGAGCGCACGGCGGAGCGGGTGAGCCAGACCCCCACGAAGCCGAGCGGAATCACCGGGAACACGAGAATCACCAGGAGCACTCGTACCCGAAACGAGAGCCGGGAACCCACCGCGGCTGTCCGGCGTCGAGGGGCAGAGCGGGCCCGCCCGCGCGTCGCGGCGCGAGCTTGCCGAGCGCGCACTTGCCGACGAGTCGGTCGAGGCGGGGCCTCGACACGCGCAGGATGTCCGCGGCACGGGTCTTGTGCCCACCGGTCGCGACGACCACATCGGCCACGCGCTCCCGCTCGACGTCCTCGAGGCTCGCGTACCGTGTTGGCGGAGCTCGACACGCAGCGGCTCCCGTCGCGCGAGGAGCATTTCGGCTGTCGGGACGGAATCGCACAGCCCGAGATCCGAGGGTTCTCGGACCTGGCGGAAGCGGAGTGGGAGAGCGAGGCTCGGAGCCGCACAGCGGAGCGCAGACCCCTGTCGCGATGGCTCGCGCGGGTGCGCCTCGGCTCGGGACGTACGGCGGGTGTGCCTCACCTGACTCATCCGAGCAACGGCCCGGCGCACCGGTCGGGAGGACTGCGACCAGCTCAGGGCACCCGGCTTTGCCGACGGTCCTCGAGGGGGCGTGAGGTTCCGGGCCTTCTGCACCGTCTGCGCGAACCCGATGTCCGCATGTCCGGGGCAGGCTGTGGCCACCCGACCCGCACCGATTACGGCGTCAGCCAGTAGTTGACCTTGAGCACGAAGATGTTGTCCGGCCGCGCTCCGAAGAGGGCGCGCCGGTCCCTCCCGAGATCGAAGTCTCCGACTCCTGCGGCGAGGTCGGTACGGACCTGCTGCCACGCGACGAAGAGTGTGGAGCCCGGCTGCCACTCCCACCTCAGCACGGCGTTGCCACGCAGCGAGCGGAAGTTGAAATCGGGGTTCGTGAAGCCGTCCAGGTCGGGACGGGGCGTGAAGGCGTAGCCGCCGGGCCGCTCCAGCTGCCCGAAGTCCGAGTAGTCACCGCTCGCGATGAACGGCTGCACGTAGGTCTCCAGGGAGAGCCTGGGCGTGAAGGTGACGTTGAGGCGCGTCACGAAGGAGACCGACGTCTGCCGCAGCGGGGCGAAGATGTAGTCCGCGCCGTAGGTGCCGGTGTTCTGGGGGTTCGCCAGCGTGGCGACGTACTGCGCGTCGGTGAAGCTCCGCGCGAAGGCGGGGCCCGTGCTGATGTTCCAGCGGTCCGCCCGGTACGTGACGTTCAGCCCCCCACCCAGGGACCAGCCGTCGTAGTCGTCGAGATTCCCGTTGACGTTCAGCCCGAAGGAGAGCGACTTGCGGCTGTCGGTCCTGATCGTCGAATGGGCCTGCCAGCCCCCGGGTCGCTCCATGAGCGGCCCACCGCGGGTGGAGCGGTCGTCGACCGAGGGGTGGAGGCGCATCGCCATGATCATGCCCTGCCAGAACCCCAGCGTCCGGAACCCGAAGCTCAGGTTCGAAAACGCGACGACCCGCTGCCAGTCGAAGTTGTGCTCCAAGCGGTTGGCGGTCGAAATCGAGTAGTTCCGGAAGAAGGAGCCGGGCCGGGTCTGCTGCCACGACAGGACCAGCTGGGCGTCACGCCGGTCGGTGCGCGTCTGGAAGCCCAGGTCGTTCACCTCGTAGCCGGGCGACGTCTCGGCGACCTCCAGGGAGCCCCGCCAGTGCTCGCCCGCCTGACGGGCGATCGACGCGCCCACCGAATGCCCGGTCATCGACGAGAGGTCCGTCTCGACCTCCAGGTGCTCGGCGTCCGGCCGCTGGAAGAAGTGATTGCCGGCGCGCTGCACCCGCTCGAGCGCCTCCGGAGTGCCGCGGATGTGGCTCCACGCGGCCGTTCCCCGGAGCGCCCACGAGCGGTCGGCGAACTCGTGCCGGAAGTCGACGCCTCCGGCGTAGGCGCCGCTCCGCAGCATCGCCTCGGAGGCGGGCGACGCGAGCCGGCGGTTCGCGGCCGTGACCATGAAGCCGATCGCGGACTCGCCGTTCCTGAGATCTCGCCGGCCCCGGGCCACCAGGTAGTTGCTCGCCGGCTCGACGACGAAGTCCCCGTCCGACCCGGTCCCGGAGTCCCTGTACCGGGCGGTCTCCTCGGCCGTGACGGCCTCGATCAGCCCCAGGCTCCAGCCGCTCGCGGTCTTTCCGGTGAGCTTGGCGGCGCCGAGGATCGTGGTTCCGTCGGGCGCGTCGGCCGGGCCCGGCGCGACGAGCTGAGGCGCGCGGCCGATCCTGCGGGAATAGAACATCTGCCCGCCCGAGGTGTTGCGGCCGAAGTCGAAGATCTCGCTGCCCTCCACGAAGAACGGCCGCTTCTCGTCGAAGAAGGTCTCGTAGACACCGAGGTTGATCACCGCGGGATCGACCTCGACCTGCCCGAAATCCGGGTTGATCGTCGCGTTGAGCGTCAGCGTGGAGGTCGCCCTCCAGCGCAGGTCGAGCCCCGCCGACCCGAAGCTCTCCGAGTCGGAGCGGAACGGGTTCGGGCCCGGATCGACCCGCTCGTTCCGGACGACCGCGTAGGGGAGCAGCTCCACGGTGTTGCCCTGCTCGATATCGCGAATCCCCAGCAGGTGCCCGTAGGTGGGGATGCCGCCCCGCTCGGTCTTCGGCGTGTACGTCGTGGTGGAGTACTCGGCCCGGCGGCCGATGACACGCTCCACCAGAAGTCCCCAGGTCTGCTCGCTCTCCGTGGAGAATCGGATCTGGCTGAAGGGAATGCGGTACTCGGCCGTCCATCCGCCCTCGTCCACGGTGGTGGCGACGTCCCAGACGGCGTCCCACGAGTTGTCGTCCGACTCGTGGCCCGAGCCCGTCGCGGACTTGACGGCGTCACGCTGCACGCCGGAGGGGTTCACGTCGAAGGTGAAGCCCGTGCGGTGATCGTGGTACGAGTCGATCACGACGCCGAGCCAATCCGAATCCATCAGCGGCATGTCGCGGCGGCCGAGCCGGGACTGGAGGGAGCCACGATCGTGGAGTCGGACGCCGATGTAGATCGCCTCGGTGTCGTAGAGCACCCGCGCCTCGGTCCGCTCGCTGGCGGGCGCACCCTCCTCCGGATCGACCTGGATGAACTCGTCGATGATGGGGGCGCCGGACCACGCCACCTCGTCCAGGAGCCCGTCGATCCGAATCGCGCCCGCTGCGCGGACCGCGTGGTGCACGGGGCGGGACGTGACGTGCGGGTCGTCTTCAGCGGCCTCCTGCGAGGAGAGCGGTGGGGGGGCGGCGGTCATGAGGACGGCGACGAGGAGGGCGACCGGGCCTGTGGTGGGGTGCGGGGAGGTCGTCATGGGATCTCGATTGGGAGGCGGTCCGGATGGGCGTGGACGGGGCGCACGGCGAAGGGGCGCGCGACGGTGGGGCCGCGCGATCCCGGGGCGCACGACCCCGGGGCGCACGACGAACCCGGCCCGGTCCGGCCCGTGCGGGCCCTCCTCGTCTTCGTCATGGTCATCTTCAACCCCTACGGGACCGACGGGCGAAGTGTTGCGGGCCCCTGAATGGTCGGTGAGACGCCGCCGGCCGACTGCGAGGAGTTTCGGAGTGCCGCGGTGGTGACGGGTTGCGCGCCGCCACGCTCGGGGCGGCGGAATATCTCGACGCCACCGATTCTCCGGGGACGGTTCGAGAGGGCAGGGTCGCCGATCTGGTGTTGCTGGGGGGCGATCCTCTCGTCGACATACGCAACGCGCGCACGATCCGCGCCGTCGTCCGCACGGGGGCGCTTGTACGATCG
>JBFFWJ010000158.1:0-7353 GCA_041570315.1 Longimicrobiales bacterium
ATCAGAACCTCTACATGCTCGAGCGCAGCGGTGCCGATACGGTACTGATCCTGTCGGCCGACCATATCTATCGTATGGACTATGCGGCGATGGTGGCCGAACACAAGGCGAGGGGGGCCGATGTCTCGATCGCCTCGATGCGGGTGCCGGTCGATGAGGCGAGGGCGTTTGGGGTGATGTCGGTCGATGACGCGGGTGCGATCACCGCCTTCGAGGAGAAACCGGCAGAGCCGACCCCGATCCCGGGGACCGAGGGCGCCACGGCCCCCGTCTTCTCGCCGGACGGCACGTCGGTCCTCTTCATGCAGGACAACGACCTGAAGACGGTCTCGCTCGCTGGCGGACCACCCTTCACTGTCGTGGATGGGCTTGAGGCCGAGCCCTTCTTGGACTGGGGCTCGGACGGGCTGATCTACTACGCCCGCGGTGGCTACATCTACCGCGTTCCCGCCGAAGGTGGTGAGCCGGAGCAGGTGACGGCGGAGTTTCGGGGCGCCGACGTCCGTCTGCCCCACGTGCTACCCGACGGGCGTGGCTTGCTCGTCACCCTGAGAAGGAACTTCTGGACCGCCGGGATCGGGGTGGTCGGTCCAGAGGGCGGCGAGATCGGCCAGCTCTTCCCGGGGACAACCGCCCGGTATTCGGCGTCGGGAGAAATCGTCTATGCCACGATGCAAGGCGAGTTGATGGCAGTCCCCTTCGACCTCGACCGCCTCGAGCCCACGGGCTCCCCCGTGGCGATCCTGGAGGGAGTGCTCGTCCGGAACCCGGTCTCCACGGCCGAGTTCGCGCTCTCCGGGACGGGAAGCCTCGTCTACTTCGCCCCGGGAACGCCGCCTTCCTACCAAGCAGTGTGGGTGGATCGAGGTGGGAGGGCCTCCGAGATCGACCCGGGCTGGACCTTCGGCGGCGACGGCCGCTGGTCGAGCCTCGCTCTCTCGCCAACCGGCGACCGTCTTGCGCTGTCCGCAATCGACAACGGGGGTGTCGACATCTGGATCAAGAGCCTGGACGGGGCCCCGGCGGAGCGGTTCACGTTCACCGGACGGGGAAACCACCGCCCGGCGTGGTCCCACGACGGGGCGTACGTGGCCTATGCGGGCGATCGCAGCCAAGGGGAGTGGGAGACCGTGCGCAGGCGCTCTGACGGAACCGGCGAGGTGGAAACCCTGATGTCCGGAGGTGTGAACACGGCCCATTACTCTCGCGACGGGGACTGGCTGGTCTATGCGATGGAATCGTCGTCCGCGGACATCTTCGCGCTTCGGCTCGGAGTGGACAGGGTGGGCCGTGCGCTCCTCGCGGACGACGCTTACCACGAGTTCAACCCGGTACTCTCGCCTGATGGCCGGTGGCTCGCATACAACTCCGACGAGACCGGTCGATTCGAGGTCTACGTGCGGTCCTTCCCCGACGTGGGCTCACTGAAGAGGCAGGTGTCTACGGAGGGGGGCACCGAGGCGGTCTGGTCGCGGAGCGGACGAGAGCTGTTCTACCGCAACGGTGCCGGCGAACTGGTGTCCGTAGAAGTCATCGACGAGCCGACGTTCTCCGTCCGCGCTCAGAGCGTGCTTTTTTCCGCGGCCGATTTCTTGGCGAGCTTCTCCCACCCGATCTACGACGTGAGACCGGACGATCAGGCGTTCGTGATGCTCCGGGAGGTCGCCGGCCGAGAGCCCGACAGGCTGATCCTGGTGCAGAACCTCTTCGGGTCCCGGTAGCAGCGCACGGGCGTTCCCCGCATCGACCCCACACTGTGCCAAGAACTGCGTCGTTACCCACCGACGCTCACCGACGCAACTGACGCAGAGTCCCAGTCTTTCCGACGCTGATGGACGCCCACCGACGCCAAAGATTGGCTCCCAAAGCAGGTGCGCTACCGGACTGCGCCACGCCCCGTCGTGGAGGGAAAGCTAGTCGTTGTGCGGGGTGTGGGAATGGGGCTCGGCCGAGAGAGCAATGCACGCCGCACAGAGTTCAGCGAAACCGCTGCCGTAGGCGCTCGATCTCCGGGTGGTCGCGGACGTTCGCCATCAGGGGCTCGGCCAGGAGGCCGTCTAGCGCCCATCTACCCGGGCCGGATAGGTACTCTTCAATCAGCGCGACCGCTTCGTCCACGTCACCGGCGACCGCCGCGACGAGCGCGGCCGCATGGACGTGCTCGGGGCCGTCGAACCGACCGCCGGCGGCGGCGGTCGGTTCCGCCTCGATGGCGCGCCGCGCCATCGGCTGGGCCATCTCGGGAAGCCCGAGCAGCGCGTACACGCCGCCCAACGGCCGATAGATGTTGTTCGCGGCGTCTCTGGGACGGGTCTCGCCCGGGCTCCGTTCGTAACCGTCCCTCATTCCCTCGAGCCGGGCTCGCTCGCGCCCGAGCGCAGCGTTCGCGGAGTCGGGGACCCCACCCAAGAACCACGCCTTCGCCGCACTCCAGTCGTCGGGCGCCACCGCCGCCGCGGCCCGGTAGTCTCCGCCGTAATACGCCACCTGGAACGCCGCACCGTCTCGGGGTCCTTCAGGAGGAGATTGCTCCAAGAAGGCGGCTAGGGGCTCGACGTCCCCGGACTCGAAGAGATGCGACCGCGCTATCATCTCACGGTAACCCCGCCCACTCGCCCCCGGGACCAGATCGGCGGCCGCGGCGGCCTCCGCGAACGCAGCGCGCGCCTCCTCGTACTCGCGTCGCTCCTGATGAAGACGCGCGATCTCCCAGCTGGTGTTCGGGTTCTTGGGGTCCGCGGTCCGGCTTCGCTCGAGGTAGTCCAGGGCCTCCTCGTCCCGACTGTCGAAAAACGCCACAATGCCGAGCGTTCGGAGGATCGCTGCGTTGCCGGGAAGGAGCTCCTCTGCCCTGCCCAACGAGACCGCAGCCGCCTGGAAATCCCCGGTCCTTTGCATCGTGTTGTACCCGATCGCCATATGCGCGAACGGCTCCGACTCGTCGAGCGCGAGCGCCCGGGTGGCAGCCGCGAACGCCGTGTCGAGAGAGAAGCCTGCCCCCGGATGGTTCGGGAAGCCAATCGCGTGGGCACTCGCGATCAGGGTTTCGGCACGGGCGAAGGTCGGGTCGATCCGAAGGGCTTCGCGTGCAAGGCTGTCTGCCCTGTGCAGCGCGTCCCGCGGGTAACCGACCCCGGAGAATTCCGCCCCGGCCCTCAGGTAGAGCTCGAACGCCTCGAGGCTCTCCGTGGGGCGGGCGTCGAGGCGCGCGAGCGTCTCGAGGCTGACCACGGCCTCGAGGGCGTCCGCCACGCGCTGTGCGATGTCGCTTTGGATCTCGAAGATGTCACTGGTGGACAGCGTCCTGTCGTATCGCTCCGCCCACATCTGCTCGGTGGTGGCCCCGTTCAGCAGCCGAACGTTGATCCTGATGCGCTCCGCCGACCGTTGAACCCCCGCCGTCAGCACCGTCCCGACGCCGAGGTCCCGTGCGATCTCCCGCGCCGTGAGCGTGCTCCCCTCGTACGCTCGGATCGAGGTCGACGCGATGACGCGCAGGTCGGGAATCCGGGAGATCTGCGTGATCAGGTCGTCATGCAGGCCGCGCGTGAACGCATCGGTCTCGGCCAGGGCGCTCAGGTTTTCGAACGGAAGGACCGCGACCGAGGCGCCGTCGAGCTCGGGTGCCTGCCCAGCGGGCTGCTCGCCCGCGCTCCGCGCCATGCGACCCACGAAGATGCCCCCCAGGGCGAGCACCGCCGCGAGCAGGAGTGATGCGCCGATGCTCCGGGAATCCCACCACGAGAGGCGGGTAGCGGTGGGAGCAGATGCGTCAGACCCGAATCCGGGGTCCGACAGGCCACGAGCCAGTTCAGCTCCGCTTCGGAACCGATCCGCAGGCACCTTCGCCAGCGCTCTCGCGATCACGTTGTCCACGTTCGGCGGCACAGAGCCGCGAGCCGATCTTGCCGACGACACCTGCGCCGTGACGATCTTCCCGAGCACCGCCTGTGGCGTCGACCCCGTGAACGGCGGCTCCCCCACCAGCATCTCATAGAGGACGCATCCGAGCGCATAGAGGTCGGTCGCCGGTCCCGGGTTCTGATCCCCGGTCGCCTGCTCAGGCGACATGTAATGAGGGGTCCCCAGGCTCAGTCCGGTCTCGGTGAGTCGCCCTCCCCCCGACGCGCCGACCGCCAGCGCGATCCCGAAGTCGGCCACCAGCGCTCGCCCCTCGCTGAGCAGGATGTTGGCAGGCTTGATGTCTCGGTGGATGACGCCTCGGTCGTGTGCCGATTGCAGCGCCCCGGCCACATCTGTCGCGATCCTCACCGCCTCGTCCACAGGGAGTTGGTGCTCTCGGTCGAGTCGGTCCCGGAGCGTTTCTCCCTGGATGTACGGCATCACGTAGAAGAGGAAGCCGTCCGCCTCGCCGGAATCGAACAGTGGCAGGATATGCGGATGCTGCAGATTCGCCGTCGTCCTGATCTCGGCCAGGAAGCGATCCGCCCCGACGATAGCAGCCAACTCGGGCTTCAGTACCTTCACGGCGACCTTGCGGTCATGCCGGACGTCCTCGGCCAGGAATACCCTCGCCATCCCGCCCTCACCGAGCGCACGCTCGATGCGGTATCGGCCCTCAAGGGCGGCGTTGAGGCGGGTGACGGGGTCGGGTGCGTTCATGCGGAGAAGATGCGCCTCACGGTCTCGATCCGCGAGCGATCGCAGACTGTGCCAAGAACTGCGTCGTCACCCCCCAACGCTCACCGACGCAACTGACGCAGAGACCGAGAGTATCCGGCGTTCACCGACGCCGCCCAGCGCCGGAACATTGGCTCCCCAAAGCAGGTGCGCTACCGGACTGCGCCATGCCCCGTAAGTTGCCCTGCGACAACTACTTGTAGTCTCACCAAGAACAACCGCCCCCCCTCGACTGTACCAAAGCCTGCTCGCCCCACCGGACTCTGGACGAGCCCAAGACGAGACGGACACGCACATTGCCCGAGGGGTCCGACACGAAGACATTGCGTGACATGGAAACCACGCCCGAGCGGGAGATCGCCCTGCTCCGTGCCCTTGGCCCGGAGCAGAAGCTGGCCGTCATGCACAGCCTCATTCAGCAGGCCTACGACCTGAAGCAGGCTTGGGTTCGCGCGCGCTCACCTGAGCTCACCGAGTCCGAGATCCTCCAACGCGTGCGTGAGCAGGTCGCCGGTGCAGGTCCCTGACCTCGTCGAGCTCTTCGTAAGGCCGCTGGAGCGCGTCGAGATTCCCTACATGGTGACCGGGGGCGTCGCCGCGGTTGTCTACGGCGAGCCGCGCTTCACGCGCGACATCGACCTGGTGCTGGCCCTTCGAGACGAGAACCTGAGCGCTATCGATACGGCCTTCGGCGGAGGCGACTTTTACGTGCCCCCGCACGCAGTGCTCCGCCATGAGGCGCGTCGTCGACGTGGAGGCCATTTCAACATCATTCATCGAGACACTGCGCTGAGAGCCGACGTGTACGTTCTCGATGACGAGCCACTCCACCGTTGGGGGTTCGAGCGGCGAAGGGTGATCCCGTTGCTCCGGGGAGCCATCACGATCGCGCCCATCGAGTACGTGATCCTGCGCAAGCTCCAGTACTACGCCGCCTCCGGGTCGGACCGGCACCTACGGGACGTGGCTCTCATGACCCGCATCAGCCCAGAGGAGCTGGACCGTCCCGAGCTGATGCATTGGGTGCAGCGGCTGGATCTCCACGAGGCATGGAGGGCCGCCGACGCCTTTCAGGCGTAGGCGACATCGGCCTCGGCGTGTTCGAGCGCCTTGGGGCACCGCATCGCCTTCAGGCCCCCTGGATGACGAGCCGGCCGGCCCTTCGCTCGCTCCGCCTTCCAGGCCGCGATGGCGTCGTCCAGCGCCGCGGAGTCCCCTCGAGTGGGTGGCGGGTCGCCCCGCGTGTCCGCCCTAGCGCGACCGCGACGACCAGTGGATGGCCTTGATCATCCAACGGCCCCCCTCGTGCGCGAGCACCATGAGCTCGGCCCCGCTGGAGTCGATCTCCCGGTCACCCATGCGGCCCTGCACCGAGCTGGTCGACCACGCCCACGCGACGTCTCCGCTCAGGGTGACGCGGATCTCGCTCCGCTCGCGGGGCACCGCCCGCGCGAAGCGCATGTCGCCGGCGAGGTGACCGCTCCGGTAGTGCTCCTTGTCCTCGACGCCGCCGCTCTCGAGGATCGTGACGTCGTCCGCGAGCAGCGAGAGGGCCGCGGTCGAGTCACCAGCCGCCAGAGCGGCGTGATAGGAGTCGACGACCGCGATCACCTCGGCCTCGGCCGCCTGCGCGGAGCCGCTCGAGGGAAGGATCGCAGCCGCGAGCGCGGACAAGGTGATCGTGACGAACCGCTGCGTGCGCATCAGGGCCTCCGGGCAGGAGTCGGTGGTTTTGTGCGGGGCCGCGAGGGCCACGCCGGCATCTGAGGGCGACCGGGCATCACAGCTCCAACCCGCGCCGTCGCCAGATCAGGTAGAGCGCCGGGATGACCGCGAGCGTGAGCACCGTCGCGCTCACCATACCGCCCACCATGGGCGCGGCGATACGCTTCATGACGTCCGCCCCCGTGCCCTCGCTCCAGAGAATGGGCATGAGCCCGGCGATCACGGTGATGACGGTCATCGCGACCGGCCGCAGTCGCTCGAGCGCCCCTTCGACGACGGCTTCGGCCACGTCCCCACGCGTGAGCAGCGTCCCGTCCTGCCTCCGCCGCTCCTGGGCCTCCTCCAGGTAGATCAGCATGACCACCCCGGTCTCGGCGGCGACGCCGGCCAGGGCGATGAAGCCCACCCACACGGCCACGCTCGTGTTGTAGCCGAGCCCCCACAGGAACCACACGCCGCCGACCAGCCCGAACGGGAGCGCGAGCATGACCATCAGGGACTCGGCGACCCGCCCGAAGTTCATGTACAGGAGCGTGAAGACGATCAGCAGCGTGAGCGGCACGATCGTGCCCAAGCGCCCACGGACGCGCTCCATGAGCTCGAACTCCCCGCTCCACACCATCGAGTACCCCGTCGGCAGCTCCACGGCGGCCGCGACCCGCTGCTGGGCCTCCTCGACGTACCCTCCCACGTCCGACGTTTCGATGTCGACGAAGACCGTGGTCACGGGGAACGCGTTCTCGGTCTTCACGGCCATGGGCCCCTGCAGCACCTCGACCGTCGCGAGCTGCCCCAGGGGGATCTGGGCCCCGCCCGGCGCCGGCACCAGCACCTCACGTATCTTCTGCAGCTCGTCGCGTAACTCTCTGGGGTAACGGACGTTGACCGAGTACCGCTCCCGGCCCTCGACCGTCGTCGCGGCGTTGTCACCACCGACCGTCGCCATGATCGCGCCGTGGATGTCCCCCACGTTCAAGCCATATCGAG
>JBFFWJ010000159.1:0-7268 GCA_041570315.1 Longimicrobiales bacterium
GACTCGAGCGCCTCGGCGAGCTCGCTCCCGTCGCGCCGAGCGGTGCCACCCTCCAGGGCTGCGCCCGCGAGGACCGACAGGCCCGCCCGCTCCTCCGACAGCGCGTCCTCCCCGGCTCGCATGAAGAGCCTGAGGCTGACGACCGGGAGCCGCGGCATGCGCACCACCCGCAGGTCGAGCGCGTTGGAGAGCGCGCGGCGGTCGATCTCGGGGAAATCGAAGTCTCGAATCGGTCCGCTCGGGGGCCGGATCGAGCGGTCCGGCCCGCTCACCGTCCGCCCTCCGGCACGTACGTGACGATCGCCCGGTTGTCGGGTCCGAGCCGCTGCTCCGCGAAGCGCCGGATCTGGTCCGGCGTGACCTCCCGGAGCCGGTCGAGCTCGCGGTTCAGCCGTCCCGGGTCGTCGAAGTAGAGGTCGAACATCGACAGGAGATCGGCACGCTCGGCCACGTGCTCGAGCGTGCGCACCAGGTCGGTCTCCGTCAGGGCGATCGCGCGGTCCACCTCCCTCTGCCCGACGTCGGCGAGCGCCTCGACCTCCTCGCTCATCGCCTGCTCCAGCGCGGTGGGATCGCCGTCCGGAAAGCCCGTCGCCCACACGAGCAGCATCGAGGCGCCGGTCAGGAGCGGGAAGGCGTACGTCACCACGCTCTTGGCGACGCGCCGCTCGCGCACGAGCCGGCGGTAGAGCCTCGAGGCGCGGCCCATGCCGAGCACGCCGCGGGTCACCTCGACGACCCCGAAGTCCGGCGACGTGTACGGAGGGATCCGGAAGGCGATGATCACGCGGGGAAGCGGCACGTCGCTCACGACGTGGTCGCGGACCGTCGCTCCGATGAGGGGCTCGACATCCGGATTGCCCGGCAGGGGCGGGATCCCGTCCGTGGGCTCGATCTCGCCGAAGTACCGATCGACGAGCTCGAGCGCGTTCCCGGGGTCGAAGTCTCCCGCGATCGTGAGCACGGCGTTGTTCGGCACGTAGTACGTCTCGAAGAACGCCGAGACGTCGTCGAGGGTCGCCGCATCCAGGTCCTCCATGGACCCGATCACGGTGTGGTGGTACGGGTGGTCCGGAGGATACACGAGCGCCTGGAGGCGCTCGTCCCAGTCGCCGTAGGGCTGGTTGTCGTGGCGTTGGCGCTTCTCGTTCTTCACCACGTCGCGCTGGTTGTCGAGCTTCTCCTGGTCCATCGCCGGCAGCATCCAGCCCATGCGGTCGGACTCCAGCCACAGCGCGAGCTCGAGGTCGTTCGACGGGACCGTCTCGAAGTAGTTGGTCCGGTCGAACCAGGTCGTGGCGTTCAGCGTTCCTCCGACGCGCTCGATGAGCTCGAAGTGCTTGTTCTTCGGCACGTGCGCCGAGCCCTGGAACATCATGTGCTCGAAGAGGTGCGCGAAGCCGGTCTTGCCGGACGGCTCGTTCCGCGAGCCGACCCCGTACCAGATGTTCGTCGCGACCACGGGAACCGTCCGGTCGGGCGCCAGCACCACCTTGAGGCCGTTGTCGAGCCGGTGTCGCTCGAAGGAGATCGAGAGGGAGCTCAAGAGGGCCTCCGGCCTGGATTGTGGGTGTGGCGGCGGAAGATGACGGCGGGCGCCGACGCTCGCGCCGCGCCCGTCGCGAGCCCGCAGGAACGGCGCATCACGCGCGCTCGCGCAGGCGCGCGCGCAGAATTCGGGGCCCGAGCGTGTCGTCGAGCATGGAGGCCGCGTCCTCGGGCCCGGCGTCGATCCGATCCTCGACCGCCGAGACGAGGGCCTGATCGGGCTCGGAAGCCACGATGCGCCCACGCTCCAGCATCTCGTAGGCCAGATCGTCGTGGCCCACGGATGCCGCGGCGAGGGCCGCCGCCAAACTCGCCTCCACGTCCTGCTCCAGCTCGCGGGCGGCCGACACGAGCTCGCCGGCCGCCTCCTCCGCGCGGCCGGCCTCCCGCAGGCAGAGGCCGAAGACGACGCGGACCCAGCCGTCGTCGGGTGCGAGACGGACCGCGTCGGAGAAGGCGTCGTTCGCCCGCTCCCAGGCTTCCGAGAGCGCGTGCGCGACGCCGAGCTCGTACGCGATCTGCGGGTCGTCCTCGTCCAGCTCACGGGCCGCCCGGAGCTCGCGCACCGCTTCCTCCAGGAGCCCCTCGCGAGCCAGGTAGGCACCGTACATGAGCCTGGTGAGCGGGATTTCTGGCGCGGTCAGCGCGGCGGCGCGAAGGGCCGGCTCCGCTTCCTCGTCGTCGAACGCCGCGATGCCGTCGCCGGCGGTGGCGAGGACGTAGGGGTCGGACGGCTCGAGGGCGAGCGCCCGCTTGAAGCGCTCGTAGGCGATCCCTTCCAAGCCGAGATGCCGCTCCGCGACGCCGAGCCAGCAGTGCAAGGCCGGGTCGTCCCCGCGCTCGACGAGATGGTCGCGGAGGAGCTCCGCACCCGCCTCCCACTCGTCCTCGTCGAAGAGCGAAAGCGCCCGCTCCAGCACCTCGTCACGACCCATGCGCGCGCCCGTCGGACGTGGTGCCGCGATCCACGATGCCCGAGCCGGCGACCCGCCGAACGAGATCGCGACCGGTCATCTCGCGCGGAGGAGCGATCTCGAGGTAGCCGAGCACCGTCGGCGCGACGTCGGCCAGGCGACCGCCGTCGAGCAGCGTGGGTGCCCCGCCCCGGGGATCGAAGACGATGAAGTCGACCGGCTCGGTGGTGTGGGCCGTGTGCACGTCGCCCTGCGCGTCGATCATCATCTCGCAGTTCCCGTGGTCGGCGGTGACCAGGGCCACCCAGTCGGGGTCGGCCTCGACCGCCGCCAGGATGTCTCCCAGACACCGGTCGACGACTTCGACGGCGGCGACGGCGGCGGGGATGGACCCCGTGTGCCCTACCATGTCGGGATTCGCGAAGTTGACCAGGATGAAGTCGTAGCCCGCTCCGACCCCGCCAACGACGGCATCGGCCACCTCGCGCGCGCTCATCTCGGGCTGCAGGTCGTAGGTGGCGACCTTGGGAGAGGGGATCAGCGTCCGATCCTCGCCCTCGAAGGCCGTCTCCTCGCCCCCGTTGAAGAAGTAGGTCACGTGGGCGTACTTCTCGGTCTCGGCCACCTTGAGCTGGCGCAGTCCGCGCGAGGCGAGCAGCTCGGACAGCCCCATGCGGACGTTCTGCGGGGGGAAGGCCACCGTGACAGGCAGCCCCTCCTCGTATTCGGTCAGCGTCACGACCTCCGCCGGCAGGCCCTCGCCACCCCGATCGAAGGCGTCGAAATCCGCCCGACTCAGCGCCGCCGTCAGCTGCCGCATGCGATCCGCGCGGAAGTTCATCAGCAGGACGACGTCGCCGGGGCCCACGCCGGCCTCGCCGCCGCCGCGGATGCCCGTCGGCTCGACGAACTCGTCGGTCGTGCCCTCGGCGTAGCTCCGCTCCAGGAGCGTGAGCGGATCGTCCGCCCACCGCTCCGCACGCCCACGCGCGATCAGGTCGAAGGCACGCTTGGTGCGGTCCCAGCGGCGGTCACGGTCCATGGCCCAGTAGCGCCCCGTGACCGAGGCTACGCTCCAGGCTCCGCTGCGCCGGCACAGCTCCTCGATCTCGCCGACGTACCCCCGCCCTCCGGTCGGCGACGTGTCGCGACCGTCGGTGTTGCAGTGCACGCGCACGGCGAGATCGGCGGGGAGGAGCTGCAGGAGCGCGGCGAAATGCCGGAGATGGCTGTGGACGCCGCCGTCGGAGACCAGCCCCGCGACATGCAGCGTGCCGCCGCGCGCCCGGAGCCCGGAGACGATCCGCTCCAGCCCGAGCCGCTGCCCGAAGGCCCCATCCGCGATCGCCCGGTCCACGCGCGCGATGTCCTGATACACGACGCGGCCCGCGCCGAGGTTGAGATGGCCGACCTCGGAGTTGCCCATCTGACCCTCGGGCAGACCCACGTCGCGCCCCGAGCAGGTCAGCCGGGTGCGCGGGAACCGGTCGTAGAGGCTCCGGAACGTGGGCACGGCGGCGAGCTCGACCGCGTTGCCTTCGCTCGGCGCGCCCTCGAAGTCCGAGTGCCCCCAACCGTCGAGGATGATCAGCAGGACCTTGCGCATGGGTTCGGCGTAGGCGTGGGGTGGCCGTCCGGGAGGTGAGAATCTAACGGCGCTCCTGGGGCCGACAACGCGGACATTTACTTCGCGCGGCGCCACGCATAGCATCGGCGCTCGTCCCGTCCCCACCCGAACCGCGGAGTCCCCTCGTGCGCTACGAGCCCTTTCGCATGGAGCGCTGGCAGTCGACGTACGAGCACCGCGTCGACATCAACCTCTCCGAGAGCGGCGTGCATCCGCTCACGGTCGCCGAGCTCGTGGCGCTGTCGGGGCGGGACGTCGACCTCGGCGACACGCTCCTCTCCTACGGCCAGTCGAACGGCTCGGACGAGCTGCGCTCCCTGATCGCGAGCCAGTACGACGGAGCGACGGACGCGTCGGTGCTGGTGACCACCGGTGGGGCGGAAGCGAACTTCACCGCCTTCTGGCACCTCTTCGAAGGCGACGCCTCCGCCGCGGTCATCCTCCCGACCTACGGCCAGGTGCCCGGCCTCCTCGACTCGTTCGGGAGCAGGCTGCACCCCGTGAACCTTCTGGAGAGCGAAGGCTGGCAGCCGGATCTGGACGCGCTCGAGGACGCGCTCGCCGCAGGCGCCCGCTTCGTGCTCGTGACGAACCCCAACAACCCCACGGGCGCCGCGCTCACCCCCTCCTCGATGGCGGGGATCGCGGAGCTGACCGAGCGCCACGGCGCCTGGATCCTCTCCGACGAGGTCTACGCGGGAGCCGAGGCGCACGATTCGGGGCGGACCCCGTCCTTCTGGGGGTGTCACGACTCCGTCCTCGTCACCAACTCGCTCTCCAAGGCCTACGGCCTGCCCGGCCTCCGCCTCGGATGGATCGCCGGCCCGGAGGCCCTGATCGAGGAGCTGTGGGGGCGCACGGACTACACGACGATCTGTCCCGCGGCGCTCTCCGACGCCCTGGCCTGCCTCGCCCTGGAGCCCGCCACCCGGGAGCGCATCGAGGCGCGCACGCGGGGCATCGTGCGCGCGAACCTCGGCCTTCTGGAGGAGTGGATGGGCGCGCAGGGCGGGCGCTTCCGCTACCGCCCCCCGGATGCCGGCGCGATCTGCTACGCGCACTACGATGCGCCCGCCAACTCCACCGAGTTCGCGGAGAAGCTCCGGGTCGAGAAGGGTGTGCTCGTGGTGCCCGGAGACCACTTCGGCATGGACCGCTACCTCAGGCTCGGGTTCGGGAATCCGGAGGCCGAGCTGCTCGAGGGGCTCGGCCGCATCCGGGAGGCGTTCGACGAGGTCACGAGCTTCGCATGATGACCGCGCGCGGCGGCCGGGCATGATCGGTCGCCGGCCGCGCCGACCCTACTCCGACCTCAGCGCCTCCTTCGGATCGATCGCCACGGCACGTCTCGCGGGCACCCAGCTCGCGAGGAGCGCGGCCGCGGCCAGGACGACCGCGGACCCGATCAGGCTGACCGGGTCCCAGGAGCGGACACCGAAGAGGAGGCTCGACAGGAAGCGTCCCGAGGCAAGCGCTCCGAGCGTGCCGAGCGCGAGCCCCAGGGCGATGAGCCCCGTCGAGCGCCTCATCACCATCGCCACGAGCTCGCCTCCGGTCGCGCCGAGCGCCAACCGGATTCCGATCTCGCGCGTGCGCGCCTGCACGGCGTAGCTGAGCACGCCGTAGACGCCGGCGGTCGCGACGAGCAACGCGATCATGGCGAAGGTGAGCCCGATCATCGACGCCGCCCTCGGGCGAGCCGCCGTCTCCGCCATCATTCCCGACAGCAGGCCGAGGTCGCCTGCGGGGACGTCGGGATCGATCCGGGCGACCGCTGCTCTGAGGCCTTCCGCCAGAGCGGCGGGTTCTCCGGCAGCCCGGACGACGTAGGACATCCTGCGCCGGGGCATCCCCGCGAAGGGGATGTAGAACATCGGATCGGCTTCGGCGTCGTACCCATCGTCCAGCACGTCGCCGACGACGCCGACCACGCGCACTATCCGACCCTCCTGCCAGTCGAAGGAGAACCCGGCGCCGACGGGATCGACGCCTGGCCAGAACGCAGCCGCCATCCGCTCGTTGACCACCACGGGCACCTCCTGCCCCACCCGCCACCCGTCCGGAAGGGCTCCGCGACGGAGCGGGATGCCCAGGACCTCGAAGTACTCCGGCAGCACGATGTGGAACTCCGCGGTCGGCTGGTCGTCGGGGTCGAGCGCACCCTCGAGGGCGAGGGCCGCGCTCATGTTCTCGGTCGTGAACATGAGGTCGGAGGCCATCCCGACCCCGTCGACGCCCGGCACCGCCTCGACCTGCGCCAGAAGGTCTCGGTGATACCGCACGACCGCCTCGGAGCTCGGGTATGTCGCTCGCGGGGGAGAAACCGTGAACGTGACGACCCCCTGCGGCTGGAATCCCGGGGGGACGCTCACGAGCTCGTTGAAGGAGCGGCCCAGAAGGGTGGCGACGACGAGGAGAGCCATCGCGAGTCCCATCTGACCGACGATCAGGAGGCTCCGGGTGGCGCCGCTTCCCCTGCCTCGGCCCGAGCGGACACCGCCCTCGACGAGGATCCCGCGCAGCTCGGGTCGCGACGCCGAGCGGGCGAGGGGGAGGCCGAAGAGGGCCCCCGCGCCGAACGCGATGGCCGTCGTGAAGCCGATGACCCGCCAGTCCACCGAGACATCGACCAGCCCCGAGAAGTAGCGGGCCTGGACGGTCTGGAGGAGGCCGGTGGCGGCGAGGACGAATACCGTGCCCACGAGCGCCCCGAGGAGCGCGAGCACGACCCCCTCGACGATGACCTGGCGCACCAGCCTCGCCCGGCCGGAGCCCAGCGCCGACCGGACCGCGAACTCCCGCCTGCGCTCCTCGCCACGGGCCAGGTTGAGGTTGGCCACGTTGGCACAGACGATCAGCAGCACGGCCGCGCCGGCCACCAGCAGCATCACGAGCGTGGGACGCGCCGCCCCCATCAGGTAGTCGTCGAGCGTGCGCACGAGCACCGAGCGCCCTTCGTTCGCCTCCGGATACCGCTCGGCCAAGCGGGCGGCGAGAAGCTGCATCTCCTCGCGTGCCTGCCCGGGCCCGATCCCCGGCCGCAGTCGGGCCACCGTGCGCAGATACCGGGAGTCGCGGTCCTCCCTCTGGCCGTCGAGGAGCAGGGGGCGCCACAGCTCCGTGGCTTGCCACGTCAAGGAGCGCTCGGGCTGGCGGAAGCTCCTCGGCATCACGCCGAC